>CAYNGS010000273.1:0-4893 GCA_964396625.1 uncultured Flavipsychrobacter sp. | reverse complement strand
GTGCGGCCGGAGTAATCGATCACTTTCACGTTTACATTGCCATCCGCGTGCAGATTAAAGCTAACCGTAGCCTCTTCTTTTGCAGGATTAGGATAGAGAACAATACCGTCAACGTTTGACAGCGTGCTTACGCTAACATGAGATACACCAGATGATGTAGGGAAGGCGAGTATAGACTGCATTACAGACTTGGTTGCATCTTCTTCTACAAATGCTACCAGCTGGCTGCCCAACAGTGGGTTGCTCCAGAATTTGTTATCCATCTGAACAGGGTATGATCCTGAGCCCAGCGTCCAGTCACCGTTAACGTATGTTATGCCGGTATCAGTAAAAGTCTGAGCTGTTCCATCAGTCCATGAAGATACAGAATGACCGCTTGCAGTTGGCACCATCATGCGCATAGCATGATAATAATCGAGCTGGCCGGTTGTATTTGTAGTGTTTTGATAATGCACATCCAGCAGTGCAGTATAAACGTGGTAACCACCGGTTTTTGTGAAGTGCGGCGTAACATGCAAGGTAACTCCAAGTTTTTTCCTGAATGTGTCTATCGTATACGAAACACTCATATCGATAAATGATTTGTTGGCGGAAGAACCGGCAGCTTCAGCGGTAAAGTCAGTTGTGTTGGCTGATGTAAAAGGATAGCTCCAGGGGAGATTGCTTGTTACCCCGTTTACAAAATGCTCGGGTATCCCGTTTACATTATAATATGTTTTGCGGGTATCACCATCAGCGTTGTAGCTGCGGTCGGTACCTGGGCTCGGCCAGTTCATCTGGTATTTAATGATATTAAAGTTTGAACCGGCAACGTCTGCATTGAGCGTAGACAAGCACAGCGGATCATAAGACGAGTTGAAAGCCATACATGGGTTACAAGTTGAAGAAGAGAATTCTTCAACAAGTCCCTGGCGCTGAACCTGCGCAGAAGCCAGCGTAAAGCTTGAATTGGCTACCGAGTCAGCAGCATTTTCGGCATTCACTATCGTATTTACTGTTGGAATACCAACGTGCAATGTGTTTGTTCCTGCAACAGCTCCGGCCATTGGTGTTGTGAAGGTAAAAACCTGGCTTGAATAAGGAGTGAAGCCTGCTGGTGAAAAAGTCTGTGAAACATATCCGCCACCATTTAACGTATAGTAAGCAACGAATGAAGTAACAGGGATACCGTTGTTCTGTGCAAGGAAAGACACCTGGTTGCCATTGGTAGAGATACCGTTGGTGATACTGTTGTACCCAAGTGCAGTAATTCCCATAGCGCTTTGAGTAAGGTTCAACACAGTAATGTTGTCTAACGCTACGCCAAGAATAGAACCACCACCATCAGAATATGCAAATGCTATTCTGCAGTTGGCGCCGGTTATTGTGAGGTTTGAGTGACCAGTGCTCCAGGCACCATTCCAGCCATTACCAAAAACACTGTCAATGATAGCCCAGGTAGATCCGCCGTCTGTAGAACCCAGGATGTAGCAGGTCTCTGTCAGGCCGGTAGAAGACTGAGTGGCATTGTAAAAGAAGTAATCATAATTGAGCCACACATTGCTGCCGGAGATACTGAACACCGGAGACATCAATGTGTCATGAAGCTGCGTAGGATGTGCAGCATCATCTATGTAAACATAAGTGCTGTGTGCCGGCAGGTTGTATGCAGCGGTAAGACTGCCCCAGGTCGAACCTGCAGTTGTTCCTGTTTGCCATGCCGGAGAACCTGTAGATCCCTGGCTCCATGTTGCAGGCAAGTTTGGCACAACGGTTGGTGCTTCAAAGTCCTGCAAAGTCAAAAGCGTCTGGGCATACGAAGCCGCCGTTACCCCAAAAGCAGCAATAAAAGAGAGTAAAATCTTTTTCATTTTTTTTGTTTTTAGATTAGATATAATAGATGCAATATTTTTTTGAACCTACGAAATTAAGGGAAAAAAACATTCCATAAATAAACTCACCCATTTTTATTTTACCTATAAGGGGCGAATCCATCGTTATTTGGGGCAAATAAATTTTTTATATCAAATGGGTTAAAAGCTATTTAAAATATTTTGTCGGGCAGCTTACCATCCTATTCCTTACAATGTTGCTTTTGGCTATTCACAAAAAAAGCTGCCCGTTCCCGGGCAGCTTTTTAAAAATTTGTACGGCAATTATTTACCTACCGAAAGCTTGCGTGCCATTACCTGGCCATCTGCCTGCAGTATCACCGAGTATATGCCTACGGGCAAATTATTGGTGGAAATAGTTATTCTCTGAGTTCCTGCAGCCATGTTCTCAGCCGGTACACTGTATACTGTGCGCCCGAGTTCATCAACAACCTTAACTGACACTGCTGACTCATGCTCTGTGTAAAAGGTGAGCGTAGCTGATTCTTTAGCATGGTTAGGATAGATATTCAGGCTGGTTTCTATAGTATTTGCAATGGGCTCTGTCTCCAACGGAAGGGTGGAAACATAAGTTGATTTAGCAGCCTGCAATACACGGAAACGATTTGCCGCAGGAGCAGCGCCCGCAGTATCATTCTGAATATAAACCACAAAATTAGAGTCGGCTGTTGTAACGCCGGGAAGAGCATCCAGATGAGCGCACTTGCCGCTGTAGCTATATACAATTTGCTGACCAACTGGCCATGACGTCGCGATACTTTGACCAGTTTCTGAAGGATACATTACGCGGGCCACATTCTCAAAATGTGATTCTCCATTTGTACCCGGAGGTGTTGCAAAGTTCATTGTCCTCACAAACACAGCTCTTAATTTCAAAGAGTTACCACCAATTGCTGAAACAGCTTTAACAATCACTTTACCGAACACAGAATCGTGTGCGGCATTAAACCGATGGTATGCGGAAATAGTAAATGGCGATGCGATTGCAGCTTCATTATCTATATCGGTTTGTGTAAGAGAGTGTATGTTGCCGCAGTTGCCGCACGAAGAACTACTTGTAGAATCCGGGAAAAAACCGTCCATCATGCCCGATGGTGTGAAGCAACCGCCACCGCCTGCTACCCAAAGAGGATTGTAGTAGCCCGATGGGCCACCTGTACAACCGTATCTGGAGTCATTCAACGCCTGTACCGATGTATAAAAATTTCCCGAACTCGGAACGGGCTCCATAAACGTTACATGAATGATCTTAGTTGGGTTAGTGCCCGCGGCCATAAGAGCTTCAAGCCCCGGATTGTAGGCAGCGCAAGGGCCACAGTTCTCGCCGGTAAATTCTTCGTACAAAACAGTGCGTTGCTGTGCGTTAACCGCAAACAAACAACTTAACATGCTTGCAAACGTGAGTAAAATCTTTTTCATTTTGTGTGTTATTTTGGTTTAAGTATAAAGAATAGATAGTTTTTGAATCAACTAAATTAGTGGAAAAATACATTCAATTCACAAAATTATCTCATTTTTTCATTTATTTATATTTTGCTTATGCGATTAGCGGCACCTGCATAAACTGAGCCGCATGCATTTGGGCCGGCAATAGCGGCTGGCTATCTAAGGCAACCAACGTCAGCACAATTTATTTCGTCTATTTTTGCAACATGGCAAATTTCAGGCCCGGAGGCTTCCAGGCATTACCTGTTGTTGTAAAAAATATCATCATCATCAATGTGCTTGTTGTACTGGTGCAGTTCGTATTGGGCAGGTATGGCATCAACCTGGCCGATTATCTCGGATTGCACTACTGGGCGTCACCGCTGTTCAGGTGGTGGCAGCCATTCACCCACATGTTCATGCATGGCGACCCATACGATATTCAACAGACGTTCTGGCATATCTTTTCCAATATGTTCGCACTCTGGATGTTTGGGAGGATTCTTGAGAATGTGTGGGGGCCGCGGCGCTTTCTGATATTCTACCTCGTGTGCGGGCTTGGCGCGGCACTGTGCCACATGACCGTACTCACCATACAATACCAGGGGCTTCACAGCGCATTCCTTGCCTACCAGGAGCATCCGGGATTCAACGCGTTCATGGCGTTCATCAGGCAGCACAATATCCAGGTCAATCCGGCATCCTTATCCGACTGGGCTGCCAGTCCCGACTCGATCGAACATGTGAAAGACTCCATAAATTATCTTAACAGCTACTACCTGCATATCATCAACGAGGCTACAGTGGGTGCATCCGGCGCAGTATTCGGCGTTTTGTTTGCGTTCGGCTACCTGTTTCCGAATACCGAACTGCTGCTTATTTTCCCGCCCATACCTGTGAAGGCAAAATGGTTTGTTGGCTTTTATGCGCTCTTCGAACTTTATGCAGGCATACAAAATTCTGCAGGCGATAATATCGCTCACTTTGCCCATCTTGGTGGCATGCTCTTTGCTTTCATATTGTTAAGAATATGGAACGATAAGATGCGAAACCGCTTTTATTAATAACTTTATCACAACAACCTTTAGTGCGAATGAGTACAGGTCGGAGAAGATCAGCTTTGTCTTATATACCGGGGCTTAAAAACAATACAGTGCTGCAGCTAATCATTGCATCGGGCGTGGCCTACGTGATGCTGGGCCTCTGCTGGGCCGTGATAAAACTCGTGTATGACGGAGACGACGCAAACTTCAACCATTACTTCATCCCCAACATTGCGCTGCCGGCTCTCTCCGCCTTTAAGAGCCACTGGTGGACGCTGTTTACCTACGGCTGGTTTCATTTTAGCGGCTTTTGGGAATTATTTACCAATATGGTTTGGCTTTATTGTTTCGGCTCAGTGGTGCAGATGCTCGTAGGACCCCGCCAGGTAATACCGCTATATGCTTACTGCCTGGTGGCCGGTGGCGTTTTCTACCTGCTCTCCCAGTTGCTGCCCGGCGAGTTTCGGAAGATACCGCCGGTCATTGGGCTGCTGGGTTCACGCGCAGGGCTTATCGGGCTGGCTGCGGCTGCCTTTACCCTCACTCCTACGTAC
>CAYNGS010000272.1:0-4918 GCA_964396625.1 uncultured Flavipsychrobacter sp. | reverse complement strand
GAGGTACATGGACCAGCACCAATCCGCCAAACGTAACGATAGACCCGACGGGCGTTGTTACCGGCAGTGCATTGGACACGGGTACCATAATATATACTTTACCCACAGGCTGCTCTATCACCGAAGTCGTTACTGTTAACCCGTTGCCCGGAAATGTTGTTCTGAACCGGACAACTATATGCCAGGGCGATACAACACAGGCCTCAGATACAACTGTTGTCGGCAAGTGGAGCAGCGGCACAACAACGGTTGCAACGGTTGACTCACTTACCGGTATTGTTACCGGTACCGGCGGTGGAACGGCGGTGATCACTTTCACCGATACCCTTGGCTGTACTGCCAGCGCAACCGTGAGTGTAAATGCACTTGCGACAATCGGCACAGTGAGCGGAGGATTTACTATATGTATTGGCTTTACGTCTACATTTACTACGACCATACCCGGAGGCACCTGGAGCAGCACGAATACTACTGTCGCAACCATTGACTCCGTGACCGGCATAGCCACAGCATTGCTGGTTGGTGTGGACACCATCATTTACTCGCCAACCACGGGCTGTACTTCGTTTGTTTCAGTGACCGTTAATCCGTTGCCAGGTCCTATCATGGGTGACAGCATTGTGTGCGGTGGCTCAACCACAACCCTTTCAGACACTGTAGGTGGC
Organism: uncultured Flavipsychrobacter sp.; assembly: GCA_964396625.1. GTDB lineage: Bacteria > Bacteroidota > Bacteroidia > Chitinophagales > Chitinophagaceae > Nemorincola. The sequence goes on along the minus strand of CAYNGS010000272.1, from coordinate 4,253 downwards.
GGTACATGGAGCAGCAGTGCAATTGCAATAGCATCGGTTGGCTCAGCTACAGGTGTTGTTACAGGCGGTGCGGTAGTCGTGACCAGCGTGGCCACAATTACCTATACGATAGGTACCGGTTGCTTTGTGAGTGAAGATGTTACCGTGAATCCGCAGCCTGCGCCGATAGTTGGTAATGTGCCGGTATGCCAGGGTTCTACGATCACACTTACGGACCCGACCGTTCCAGGAGCATGGACAAGTAACGACACGACGATAGCAACGATCGATTCCACGACAGGGGTACTGACGGCAATTATTGTTGGGACAGATACCATAGTCTATACGCTAACTTCTACCACCGGTTGTTCGATCTTCGCGATTGTCACAGTGAATACTTTACCGGGTACCATCGTGAGCTCAACCGGCTCATTCGAGCTGTGTACCGGTGCCAGCCTTACCTTGAGTGATCCCGGAGCGCCGACCCCGGCTACATGGAGCCGGAGCAATACGATCGTAACCGTTGGTGCAGTGACAGGTGTTGTAAACGCAGGGCCGACGGCAGGCATTGATACGCTAAAATACACAGTGACGGCAACCGGTTGCTTTGCAACGGTTGAGGTAACGGTTGTGGCATTCCCGCCGGCGATCATTACGCCGTTAAGTTCGCTGAACATATGTCCCGGTGGCTTTGTGGATCTTACCGCAACGACCGGAGTAGGATTTACCTACCAATGGTTCTATGGCGCGGCAGCGATACCGGGAGAAACTAATGCAACATATCTGGCAGCGCCTGTCGCTCCGCCGTTCGCCAATTTGTATCACGTAGTGGTAACCAATTCGGCTGGCTGTGTGAGCACATCCGCAGTGACTACAGTAACGATAACACCGGCGACATCAACAATCGCTGTTGTTGGCGGCGGTTCAACGTTTGGCTGCTCGGGTACGGGTGTGATACTCAATGAAACTACAGGTGTGGGCGTAGCACCGGTGACCTACCAATGGCAGATAGGCGGCGCTGCGATACCGGGCGCGACGGCAGTTACATACACGGCAATGACAACAGGAGACTATACGGTGCTAAGTACGAACGGTACAGGCTGCTCTACTGTTTCCAATGTGATACACGTAGACATTACGCCAACGCCTCCAGGCACTGTGACGGTGACCGGTTCGCCCAACTTCTGTGCAGGCGGCAGCGTTACGATCACCGCAGATCCTGGTTACCTGTACCAGTGGTATAATGCAGGCGTACCGATAGCAGGGGAGACTAATAATACATATGTGGCGACCGCTGCGGGTAGCTATTACGTTATAGAGACAGCGACTACCGGACCCGGTTGTTCGGCTACATCCGGCACTACGATCGTTACCATCAACCCGCTTCCAAACACCACCATCACGCTTGTTGGTGATACTGTTTTCTGTGCTGCCGGCAGCGTGTTTATGAGTGTTCCCGGTGCGGGCGCATACCAGTGGTACAACAATGGGTTTGCGATCGCAGGCGCAACTACGGCGGGATATGTGGCATCAACAACGGGAATGTATTCGGTGATCGTAACGTCAGGGTTCGGATGTATTGACTCTTCGAGGAAGGTGGATGTGACCTTGCTCACTATACCAACTATCGTTCCGCTTACGGCTATTTCATTCTGCTGGGGCGGCAGCGCCAATCTGTCGGTGGTTATTGTGCCGGGTGCAGGACCTGTTACGTATCAGTGGTTTAACGGTGCCGCAACAATTGCCGGCGCCAACACGAATAGCTACACGGCAACGTCGCCGGGTTATTATACCGTGCAGGTTACATCGCTGGTAGGAGGTTGCTCTACCACGAGCGCCGAGACGCTGGTAACAGAGTTTGCACTGCCTAACCCAATAGTTAACTATACGGCGCCGGTATTGCATACACAGACTTACTATGTAAACTATCAGTGGTACAAGGACCTGATACCGGTATCGGGCGCTACCACTTACAGCACTATATCCAGCGGTCCGGGTAATTATAAGGTCGCTGTTACCGACACTAATGGTTGTCAGTCGGTGTCCGATGCTTATCCGCTGACGACTACCAACGCAGTACGCACTGTTGTTAACGCCGGGGATATTAAGATATTCCCGAACCCTGCCCAGAATATGGTGCACGTGGAGTCACCCGTTTCAGTACGCGCAGTAATAACAAGCGTTGACGGCAAGGTGATCATAGACGAATCAGATGCGAAGGACGTAGATGTTACTCGTCTCGCCAATGGCATTTATATGATCATGATCTATGACAGCAGTGGCCAGATGATAAAGGCAGAGAAGTTGGCCAAGGCAGGCAACTGACGATAGTTAACGCAATGAAAAAGCGGCTGCACTATACCAGGGCAGCCTCTTTTTTTAGTATGGTACGAACAGGCTACAACTTATTCTTCATCTTTCACTTTTACTATTCGTCCTCTTCTCAGCGGATTGGCAGTGTTCGAAGCATACTCCCTGCGCTGGTTCAGCAGATCGAGACATTGGTACACTGCCTCGCGGAAGGAAGATGGGTCGGCAATGTTCTTGCCCGCTATGTCAAAGGCCGTGCCGTGGTCGGGTGAGGTGCGGATAATTGGCATACCGGCTGTATAGTTCACCCCGTCGCCTTGTGCAAGTGTTTTAAAGGCCACTAATCCCTGGTCGTGATACATGGCGAGCACTGCATCAAACTCCGTATACGTGCCACGCGCAAAGAATGAGTCGGCGCTGTATGGGCCAAATACGAGGTTATTGTTTTGTCTCTGGAGGTCTATGACCGGCTTTATAATTGCCTGTTCTTCATTTCCGATCTGGCCTTCGTCGCCTGCGTGCGGATTCAGGCCCAGTACCGCGATCTTTGGCTTATCTATCCCGAAGTCCTTGCTCAGTGAATCTTTAAGGATATTTAGCTTGGACTGCAGCAACTCTTTGGTAATAGCGCCGGCAACCTTTGATATGGGTATATGCTCGGTTGCGAGGGCTATGCGGAGGCCATGGCTGTACAAGATCATAAGCACATCCTTTGCTCCGAATTTCTCTTTGAAGAACGGTGTGTGACCTGTATAAGGAAAATCAGGGATGTTGGTATTGCTCTTATGAATAGGCGCGGTGACGATGGCATTGAGCTGTCCATCCTTCAGGCATTGTGTGGCCACCATGAGCGAGCGTATGGCATACTTGCCGGCTGCATCGGTCAGCGAGCCTGGCTGTATCGGCACTTCCTCATCCCAGCAGTTAAATATGTTTACCTGTTTGGGGTTGAGCTTTGTAAGATCCTTGGTGCTGGAAAAATTGAAGGCATGCTCGGTTACAATGCGCCTGTAGTAATTGATCACCTTGTTCGAAGCAAAGATCACCGGTGTGCAGATATCCAGCATCCGGTTATCGGAAAAGGTTTTGATGATCACTTCGGTGCCGATTCCGTTCAGGTCGCCGGTAGTAATGCCAATAATAGGTTTCTCGTGAATTTGTGTCATGTCAGATTGTTTGAAAGTAGGAGTTAAGATTTGCCGTAATGAACCAGGAAGTCGAGCAGCATACTAAGGCCGAAAGCAGTACCGCCTGCCGGTATGTAACCCTTTTTCGATGTTGCGAACGAAACCCCCGCAATATCAAAGTGCATCCACGGATAATCTGTGAAGTGTTCGAGAAATTTGCCGGCAGTAATGGCTCCGCCGGAGGGGCCGCCGATATTTTTTATGTCTGCAATTTCTGATTTTATCTGTTCGCCATATTCATCCCATAGCGGATATTCAACCTGCCGTTCATACTGGCGGTAACCGCTTTGGCTAAAAGCATTTTTTGTCTCGGCGGCGGCTGTGCCCATGCATACCATGCCATGTTCTCCCACCGCAACAGACGCTGCTCCCGTCAGCGTGGCGAAATCGATCACCAGCTCCGGCTTATAGCGTTTCGCCCAGTGCAGTGCATCGCCAAGAAGGAGGCGACCCTCGGCATCTGTGTTCAACACCTCTACGGTCTTGCCGCTGTACATGGTGATCACGTCGCCAGGTACATAAGCTGTTTCACCGGGCCGATTGTCCGTGGCCGGCGCAAGCGCGATGATATGCAGTGGCAACTGCATTTTTGACAACGCATACATAGCCCCCGCAACCAGAGCTGCCCCGCTCATGTCGCTTTTCATGCGGTCCATGGAGTTTGGCGTCGGCTTTAGTGAAAGCCCGCCTGTGTCATACACAACACCCTTGCCCACCAATACTATTGGTTTCTTGTTGAGCGCTTTTTTTGGCGTATACTCCATGATGGTGAAGGTA
>CAYNGS010000271.1:0-4927 GCA_964396625.1 uncultured Flavipsychrobacter sp. | reverse complement strand
GTTTATCCGAATCCGTCGTCCGGGTTATTTACAGTTGTGCTGCCTGCAACAAGCGGAGATGCGTCCCTGACTGTTTCAAATATGCTGGGACAAGTTGTGGAATCAAGGAAGATACCATCAACTCTGAGCCGCGAGCAGCATGTGGACTTAACAAGGTTCCCGGCCGGGAATTATGTTATTAGCGTATGCAGCGGCGCCGACAATTATCACGAGCAGGTAGCGACCTGGTAGTCAATAACCGGATGGTGCCGGACCGATAATTGTTCATTTTGTGCGAATGCCGCTATTGGCACGGTTTTAGCGTCTTTTATTATACCCCTATTTCAATTTCTTATGCTAATGCGCTACACTTTTCACTTTCGATTGAATTAACTTTGGACGGCAAAACAATAATTAAAACCAAATAACAAAAATTATGGAACACTCACTTCCCGCATTGACATACGCATTCGATGCTCTTGAGCCGCATATCGATGCCCAGACGATGCAGATACACCACGACAAGCACCACCAGGCCTATGTAGACAATCTTAACAAGGCGCTGGCAGGTACCGACGGTTTAAATAAAACACTGGAAGAATTAATGGCCAATATTTCTTCTTACCCGGTAGCGGTGCGCAACAATGGCGGCGGCCACTACAACCACAGCTTATTCTGGACGGTGATCGGCCCTAATGGCGGCGGTGAGCCTTCTGGAGACCTTGCAGCGGCCATCAATGAGGCGTTTGGCTCGTTCGACGCCCTCAAGGAAAAAATGAGCACGGCGGGCGCTACGCGTTTTGGCAGTGGCTGGGCATGGCTGCTCGTGAGCGATGGTAAGTTGCTCGTTAGTTCCACACCAAACCAGGATAATCCGCTTATGGACGTTGCAGAAGTAAAAGGGCATCCGATACTTGGTATCGACGTGTGGGAACATGCCTACTACCTCAAGTATCAAAACAGGCGTCCTGACTATCTAAAGGCGATATGGAATGTGATCGATTGGAATGAAGTGACCATGCGCTATAAGGCGGCGCTGTAATAATGCGCAAGCCGAGAAAATTTATTGAAAATCGCAGTCCCGCACCCAGGTGCGGGATTTTTTTGGCTTAGAATTTTCCGAAGGAAAATCCAACCCCAACGATGAGCCCGCCGGGAGAGAGCCTATTCATAAGGTCTGAAGCGTCTTTGCTCATGGGGTCTCCATAGATCTGATCGAACCTGCTGCCGCCCAAAAAAGGCTGTGACCAGCCCAATTCAAAGTATACACGGTTCGATCTTTTACCAAGATTCCAAAAGCGGTATACGGCCAGGAGGGCGTTTGCCTGGGGGTTCAGATTCAGCACTACCGTTTCTGTCGTGCCATAGATAGTCGCTGCATTGCTTTGGTAGTTCCTGATGCCGGTATTGTAAGTTACGCCAGTGCCCACCGCCCAGCCTCTTTGGCAAGACCGAAAGTAATACTTGCCGCCACCATAAAACTTGTATCCCCAGGAGCTGATACCCAGGCCGCCTTCCAGCGAAAACGATTTCGCAATAGGTTTTTCGAAGCTGACGCTGAGAAGTCCCGTATTATTGTTTATGCCGGTGCTTATGGTGAGGTAAAAAACAGGACACCGCGCGCTGTTGTTGTGTTTATAATATTTGTGATTGCCCTGGGCCCCGAGTGCCTGTCCACGTTCCTGGGCAGACGCCTGAAACCCGAAAAATATTATCAAGAATGCCAGGGAGATAAATCTCATTACACAAAATTAGGGTTAAGCAAAGTTATTTCAAAAAACGAGGGCAAGGGACAACCGACATTCGGAACCGGTCATATTTTTTCAAGGTCTGCCAGCATTGCCTTCGCGCGCTCATTGCCGGGATGTTTTTTGACAAGATGCTCCAGACTTTTTTTCGCTTTTTCGGGCTGCCCGTTGTTGTGGTACCAGACCGCGAGGTTGACCAGGTTTTGTTCGTGATCCGGGTCCAGTTGGTTTGCCCGCATCATGTAGTCATAGGCCATGGTGTTGTTGCCTTGCTGCATGAAGATGTAGCCGAGATTGGTGTTGGCGCTGACATGGTTGGGATTCTCGCCTACAACAAACTGAAACACGGTGAGCGCTTCGGGCAGCCTGTTTAGCGCAAGCAGGCAGGTGCCGTATTTGTTTTCAAAGTCGAGAGAATATCTCCACACTTCGGTGGCCCGCCGGTACCATGCCAGGGCGCTGTCGGGGTGCTGCAACTGGAAATATGCCTCTCCGATCCGGTATGCGGTCCACGCATCAGCGATATTTTCGGGTGTCAGCTTTGAAGCATAGGTAAGCACTTTTGGAAAATCATTCCGCAGATAGTATACGCGTATATAATCCCGGTTCTGTTTTTTCGTTGCCTCCGCGTCATTTTGCCTGTCAAGGTAAATGATGGCAGAGTCGAGCAGAGCCTGAGAGGGCGCATACCGTTCAAAGAACTCCATAAAGCCCCGGGCTGTGGTAATAGCGTCCGGATGATCATTGTTAAAACATTTCATTCCGAGGAAGGCCGTTATTTTTTTCTTCATTGTATCCTCAACAGGCCGCTTGCGAATGAAGTGGTCGGTGACTGCAACGTGCGGGATATCTATACTGCCGTTGTGCGGCATGTGGCAGGTGACGCAGTCGTTGTTTTGTGCGGCCCGCACCTGTGGTGATTCAGTACATTGATGCTGGCCATTCGTGCTGCCGTGGCAGCTTTGGCAGGCGTTCAGATATTGTACCCGGGGTGTAAATTTTACGCTTATATGAGGGTTGTGGCAGGTGATACAACTCATCTTGCCAGACTGGAGATAGCATTGGCTTTTCTTCATCCGCTCCACATGCGAAGCCATGATCATTTTGTCTTGTGCGCCCTCATACTCGGGCATGAATACATTCATCACCTCAGAAAGCTGCATGCCGGGGCGAAAATCGAAAAAAGTCTTTCCGTCGTTCAGCACGGCGATACCCTGCAGATGGCACCGCTGGCACACATTGTTCTGCAGTTCCGTGGGCAGCCTTCTTGGATTGACAATAGAATAGTCAGGGCCTTTCGATGTGTCTACCGGGGTGCTTGATTGCCGCTCTGCCACATGGAGGCTGCCCGGCCCGTGACAGCGTTCGCAATCTATGCCGGTCTTCACGCTGTTGTATTTATTCTCACTATTGCTTACAAAGTCGGGATAGCCGTTGTGGCAGCTCATGCACTCCAACTCGATGAGTCGCTGGAATCGCGTATTGGCTCCTTTTTCAAATCCGGGGGCAAGGTCCCATCTGTGTTTTTGGGTATAAAAAGTAATGGGCGCCTGGTATAGATAACCATTGGTATTGAAGATGTGCGAATTGGTGTGCTGCCCCGACCCGACTACGTAGTCTACCTTCTGGATGCGCTTGTGCACCGTATCTCCGTTCTCAACCCGAAATTCCATGATGTACAGGGAGTCGTTTGCCCAGTAAGGTTTATAATAGTAATCCAGCGCAGAGTCGTAGACCAGGGCGTGGGCTGGAGCGAAATCCGCGGCTGATTTTTGTTTTGTCGCCACGCCGAACGATTGTCCCATACCTGTTTGAATGAATGTCTGGTAAACGCTTTCGTGGCACCCGCGGCAGGTTTGCATACCTACATAGTGCGCTCCGGTATCATAGACATTTCGCCACGGCGAAGTGCCGTGCACATCTTCGTTGTTTTTTTGCGTGGGGTTATTGCAGAAAAATACAGGCAATGTTATTGCAAACAAAGCAACCCCCAACAATAACGTACGAAGCAACCGGGAAGACATCATTTCAAAATTAGGAAATATGAGGCATTGCGCTAACTAAATATAGCAAGGGTATAGTCCTTCTTTCCTTTTTGCACCAGCAGGTATTTGCCATTGAGCAGGTGATCTTCCTTTACCTTAAAATCGAGTGCGGTTACTTTTTCTTTGTTGATGCTGATACCTCCGTTCTGTAGCATTTTTTTTGCTTCACCTTTAGACGTGAATACACTCTTGTCTGCAAGGAGCGTTACGAGGTCGTAGCCCCCGGACAATGAGTCTTTATCGCCGGTCACCTGTGGCACGCCTTCCATCACTTCCAGCAACTGCTGCTCGTTCAGTGAGCGTAAAACGTCGATGGATGACTGGCCGAACAATATCTCAGACGCCTGTTTGGCAAACGAAAGATCGTCTTCGTTGTGTACCATGACGGTCATCTCATCGGCCAGCATTTTTTGCAGCTTGCGCAGGTGCGGTGCGGTTTCATGCTCAGCGATCATTGCCTTTAACTCTGCCACTGGTTTAAAAGAAAAAACGAGCGCCATTTTTGCTGCGTCGGCATCGGGCATTTTCATCCAAAATTGGTAGAACTGGTATGGTGACGTCTTGTTGCGGTCGAGCCAAACATTGCCGCTCTCTGACTTCCCGAATTTGCTGCCATCGCTCTTGGTGATCAGCTTGCATGTGAACGCAAATGCATCGCTGCCGCCTTTTCTGCGAATGAGTTCGGTGCCGGTAACTATGTTTCCCCACTGGTCTGCCCCGCCCATCTGCAGCCGAACGTTGTTAGCCTTATTGAGATGATAAAAATCGTAGCCCTGTATAAGCTGGTAAGTAAATTCGGTGAACGACATGCCTGTTTCCAGCCTGTTTTTTACCGAGTCTTTTGCCATCATGTAATTCACGGAAATATGCTTGCCGATATCCCTGATGAAATCGAGAAAAGAGAATTCTTTGAACCAGTCATAATTGTTTACCATAACGGCCGCATTTGGGACCGAAGCAGTGAAATCTATAAATTTCCCGAGCTGCCGGCGAATACAATCGCAATTGTGCAATATACTTGTCATGTCCAGCAGGTTGCGTTCCTGCGATTTTCCCGAGGGGTCGCCGATCATACCTGTGGCGCCGCCAACAAGTGCATAGGGTTTGTGACCTGCCCGCTGTAACCGCATCAGAAGGGTTATGGGTACCAGGTTT
>CAYNGS010000270.1:0-4938 GCA_964396625.1 uncultured Flavipsychrobacter sp. | reverse complement strand
ACGATCATCATAGATCATACCACGACTACCGTGTCGGGGGCAGTAAAAAGAACAGGGATATGGAAGGGAAAGGGGTTTACATACCTCCATGCGCCTGTATTCATGGGGCCACGAAATGCCCTGGATGGTACAGGTCATATGCTTGTGTCCGGAGACCAGGAAGTGATAAGGAGGGTGGAGCCGGCATTGGCAGCAATGACCGGGCAAGTAGTGAACCTGGGCGCTGAAACAGGAAAAGCAGCCGCGACAAAATTGCTTGGCAACTCGTTTCTTTTGTTTCTTACAGCGGGCATTGCCGACACTTTGGCTTTGGGCAAGGCGATGGGAGTTACAACCAGTGAGGCAATTTCCTTTTTTGAAATGTGGAATCCGGGAACAAGCTTACCAGCGCGAATGAAAAGGATGGGTGACGCCAAATTTGACGAACCATCGTGGGAGCTAAAAATGGCAAGGAAGGATGCGCGGCTTATGATGAAGGAGGCGGGTGAGGACGGCATAAGGCTTGCGTTCATTCCGTCTATAGCGAGCGAAATGGACCGCTGGATAGAAACAGGACACGGGAGCAAGGATTGGATGGTGATCGGTAAAGACTCAGTGATCTGAGGCCCGGGTTATTTCGCCTCAGCGACTTTTTTTATTTCCGAAAGTATAGACTCCCAGCCACCTGCGTTAACTGCATCAGCGTATCGTTTTTCGCCATCAGCGACTTTGGTATAGTCGCCCTGCGTAACCATCAGATCTGTCTGATCGCCACTTTCCGTCAGGAGGTAGGTTACAGTCAGGTAGTTAGCGGGAATGTCTGCGATAGCTGTATTGTTCGGATCGAAAGTAGTATAGGCTAAAAATTTTCCGGGCTCTATGTCCACAATATTTCCTTTTACAGCCACCATTTCCTTACCGTCCCAAACGCCCTTCCAGAGCAGGGGGCTGCCGATCTTCCAATCGGAGACTGTCTCGCAACCGAACATATACTTTTTGGTCTGTTCGGGATTTGTGAGTGTGTCCCAGACTTTGGCGCAACCAGCATTAATAGTGGTCGCATTTCTGACGATCATTTCTTTTTGCATAATGAATTACAACTTCGTTCACTGGGCAGCAAGGCCAACATGCTACTTGTTTATCAATATCTTTTTATAGATCCGTCCGCTGCCGGTTGTTACAATGGCATAATAAATGCCGGTCGCAAGACTTTGGGGCAGATGAATGGTGGGCTGCGATAGCGCCGTAGTGAGTACGACACGGCCATATAAATCGATCAGTGTCAGCACATCGGTTGCCGCAGCTCCGTTGATCTGTAAATAATCTTTAGCGGGATTCGGAACTACTGTGATCTGGTTTTCTGCTTGCTGCAAAGTCAGTGTAGTAGCCGGAATAATATTTACACAAAAAGTATCGTTGCAGATGAAGCCGTTTTTCCGAAACGTTTCAACTGATAGACACACATTGTGGACGCCCGGGCCAACGAAGGTGTGTGCCGGATTTTTTAAGGTTGAGGTATCGCTTAGCCCGGATGGTGTATCGCCAAAATCCCAATGCCACCGGACAGAGTCGCCCTGGTTGGTGGTGCTTGTATTTGTGAATGTAACGTGCGCCGCTGCGCCTACTACATACGTATAAGATGCCTTCAGTTTACCGCAGGCTGAATTTGAAAACTGAATATCGCTCACCACGAGCGCGCCGGCGGCCATCTTGTTATATAAGAACCGGATTTGCCTTACCTGGCTGAGGCTAACACCCGTGAAAGCACTCAGGGGTATCTGGATGGTGTTCATCACAACCTTTGGCAAGTATCCTGTGGTCGTTCCCCGTTGGAAAAAAAGTGCATAGCTATGACTTCTTACAGTTTGGCTGCCGATGCTGCCGGCCGAATCTATAAGCTGCACCGTAAAATCAAGGCTATCACCAAAAGTAGAAGTAGCAAAGTTGACGGAAGACCGGAACTGAATTGCCTCATAGGTAGTAAGATCTTCGAAAGCAAGAGGCAGGTCATTTTCATAATACTGCGTGGTATCGTCCCATTGCATGGACATCTGTGCAAGGCCTCCAACTGCACCGAGGGAGCCATCGTGCGGTTTTTGTGGAGCGTGGGTTGTGATACCGCAGTCGGGTAGTCCGAGTCCGCCACCACAAATGTCGGATGCAACAAGGCCGGATTCGGTCACTGTGCCGGCAATGGTGTTTGTTGAGTATGTGGAAAGGTTGTTGGTGCGGTTAACATCCAGACGGTCTAAAATACCGGGGTGGTAAGACACATAAACATTTGAAGAGTCGAGCGTAGAACTTGCCGGGGGAACAATATCTTTTGTATCGAGTATGGGCGCAAACTTTGATTCGTGACCGATGTACAAACGATAGAAAGCTGCCGCATAAGTGAGCAGCGCGGCTTTCTGCTTTACCGTATCAAATCGTTTATTAGTAGGGGACAGGCGGCCACAATGTGGGTCGGTCGGGTTAAACCAGTCGTCGGAGCCGCCGGCGATATAGGAAGGCGCCGGACTCCAGACAGTGTTAAAAAAGTTATGATCCGCGCCCATAAAAAGTACGTTGTGTTTCGGTGTAGAGTCTGTGAGATCAGAATATCGCGAATCATCGTAAAAATGAACGCCCTCCAGGTCATTGACATCGCCATCGCAATAGGGTGCAATGTTCATCAGGGGAATGCCGTTCAGGATGTGCCTGTAGAAATCGACAGGGGCAAGGGTAAGTACCGCTTTGATGCCGTACGGGCTGCCGAGAGACCGGTTGTACAGCGCATGGTAAATGGCGCCCTCTCCGCCCCTGGAGTGCCCCATGGTGCCGATATTCTGCATATCCAGCTTGCCGATGAACGTGCCCCCAAATGGTCCGGATGCAGCGGTGTTCCAGCTATTCCAGAGATCTAAATGGTGCTGCATAAGTTCTGCCCGCTCCTGCATGCCGAGATCCGCTTCTCCGTTATCCACCGCATTGATCTTGTTGCAGGATATGGATATAACTATATAGCCATGACTGGCCATATTTTTCGCAAGGTAATCGTATCCCTCATAGCTTACAATGGGAGAGTCGCCTACCGGGCATGGCCAGGCGAGGGCGCTGGAGAGAGTTGTATAGTTGTAGCAAGTGGAGTGCCGTCCATGAAGAAACAGCAAAACAGGGTAAGGGCCACCGGCCAAACCGGTGGGATAATGCACTGAACCCCGGATCTCAACTTTTATCTGATCGGCCGGCAACGGGAGCTGATAGACCGTGTCGCCCAGATTATATTCAGCTTTTGAAACCGGTAACGATCCCGGGACGCCCGGGTCGGGAGTAGTCTGGGCAATCGTATTAAATGTGCCTAGAAGGAGGAAACAAAAGACTGACAGGAGTAATTTCTTTATATTCATTGCAATGCTATTTTATGATTGAATTTATTTGGTCAGCAGTGTTTTGGAGAATTGGCCGAGGGACCAGCATTGACCATATTCCAGCGTACTCATTTCCTTCATTTCTTCTTCTTCCATTGATCTGTTCCCGTAGGTCAGGTATATGGATGAGCCGGGCCCGAAGCCATTGAAATCATTTTCCGGAATAAAAAAAGTAATTGTTTTTTTGTCGCTCTCACCCGACTGATCATAAAGCCAAAAAGCCTTACCGCCAATGTGCAGGACATATACGTTGTCACCTACGATGAAGGGCTTTGAGGAAGTAAGGGTAAAATATATTTTTTTGCTGTTTTCTTTCACGGGGCCTATCTCCATCCTGGGTTTTTCCTGGCCAATAGCTTCTGCCAGGAACGAAAAGCTAAAAAGCAAGCTCAAAAACAAAACCGGTAGTTTTCTCATATTGTTAAATTTCAATAATACAAATATAGCCAATTAATGTCAGCGTTGTGCTTTTGAGGAATCAGGAAAAGAGATTTATATCGGGCCTGACGCCATAATGGAAAGAGGCACCTCAGATTTTGAGGCGCCTCTTCTTGAATCGAAAATTAAAATGTGGGTACGATCCCGATAATAACCGGGCTATTTTGTTACAGCATCTTCCATTATAACCTCGAAGAAATAGCCGTAACCCAGATCTTTGTTCAGGCTTATCTTGCCTTCGAGCGTCACGGTTTCGCCTACTTTGGTCTCAACATCGGACGTAACTGCCAAATCAAACTTGCCGTTTGATTCTGTGCCGTCCTGGATATGTATCCAGTTCTTGTTCATGACCGCAGGTGTAAATTTTGTAACTTCTCCTTTGATCCTAACGGTTTTGCCAGCATAGGCCTCTTTTTTTGCAAATAACTCTGCGATCGTGATTCCACCCTTTGCAGGCGACACTTTGACCTCTTTTTTCTCGGGAGGGGTGGATGTCCTTGTGTACTGGGCGCCGTCATCCTTCGCTCCGGCCGGCTTTTCAGCGCCTGCATCGGCGGGGGCGCTTGTGGCGCCATAGGCCGCATCGGCGGGAGCGGCAGCCTGTGATGGTTTTTCTTCGCCCAGTTTGTCGGGTTCTGCACTCACCCTGTCAAGTAAAATAATTGACTCAAAAACTTTGTTCAATTCCTTACTCTCAAATTTTTTCATCTGGAGGCCTCCTTTGTAATAATAGGTCTCCCCGCTTTTTGCAGTCATTGATGGAACAGCGACCCATTGGTCAGCCCCGTTTTCCTTACCGTGCAGGTAAGTATATGCACTTGCCTGCATAACATTGTCGACAACAAGTTTGTGAACATCTGACGGCGTTGTTTTCGCGGTTTCGGTACTTGTGCCCGACTGGCAGGAGGCGAATAAACCTATCATGCCAATGAAAATTAATCGAACATGCTTAATCATAAATACATTTTTTGGTTGGTTTTAAATACGTTTTTCTGATGCAAGATTAACAAGTATGGCAATCAATTTATATGAATTATATCATTTTTTTGAATGACTAAAATCATCAATTTCCATGTGTCGGGCTAATAATTTTGTGTTTGACAATATTTAAAAT
>CAYNGS010000269.1:0-4951 GCA_964396625.1 uncultured Flavipsychrobacter sp. | reverse complement strand
ATGCGCTGGGGCTCGCTGCCATTACAGATAAAGTAAAGCCAACCTCTCCCGAAACAGTAAAAGAAATGAAACGGGCGGGAATTGATGTGTACATGCTTACCGGCGACAACATCCAGACGGCGACAGCCATCGCCGACGAAGCCGGCATAACCCACTTCAGAGCAGAAGCCTCACCAGCCGACAAAGCAAATTTCATCAAAGAACTTCAGCAGCAAGGCAAAATTGTGGCCATGGTTGGCGACGGCATAAACGACAGCCAGGCGCTTGCGCAGGCCGACGTCAGCATTGCTATGGGCAAGGGTACTGATATCGCAATGGATGTGGCCAAAATGACGCTGATATCTTCTGATCTGAACAAGATACCGGCAGCCCTAAGACTGTCACATAAAACAGTGCAACTGATTCGCCAGAATTTATTTTGGGCCTTTATCTACAACATCATTGGCATACCGCTTGCAGCGGGCGTTCTTTATCCGGTCAATGGTTTTTTGTTGAATCCCATGATCGCAGGGGCCGCAATGGCGTTGAGTTCGGTTTCTGTGGTCAGTAATAGTTTACGGTTGAAGTGGAGCAAAATATAGATCGCCGGAAATGAAAAAAATATCTGCAATTGTCCTTTTATTATTCGCGTATTCCTACCCTGCCCTCGCACAGCACGATATGAAAAGCATGCCGGGTATGCATCAAAGCCATATGACCGATACTGCCACAGGCAACGAGATGGGAAATATGGACATGGGCGACACCGGGACATCGGGTGGCGGACACATGAAAATGGAAGGAATGAACAGCGGACAATCGCTTAATCTGCCAATGAACCGTGACGGCTCGGGCACGAGTTGGCTGCCGGATGCTGCGCCTGTGTTTGGGTACATGATGCATGTGCGCAGGTGGATGTTGATGTTTCATGGAGATGTGTTTGTCCGCTACAACAGGCAGGACCTGGCAAACGCAGGAACCAGGGGCGCAGATAAATTGGATGCACCTGATATGCTCATGTTCATGGGGCAAACCAAAACCGGCGAAAAAGGTTTGTTTCGCTTCAGTACCATGTTTTCCACAGATGCTCTTATTGCCGGCGGAAGCGGCTACCCGCTGCTATTTCAAACGGGAGAGTCGTGGCATGGACCCCCCTGGTAGACCGTCAGCACCCACATGACCTTTTTTCGGAATTATCGGTGAGCTATGCTTATGCTCTTTCCCGCAAAGCCGATGTATCAGTATACGTGGGTTATCCGGGCGAACCCGCACTGGGGCCCGTAACATTTATGCACCGGCCATCGGGATCCTTTATGCCCGACGCGCCGATCGGCCATCACTGGGCTGATGCAACACATATTACCTTTGGCGTCGGGACACTCGGGTTAAGATTCGGGAAGCTCAAACTGGAAGGTTCCTCATTTACCGGAAGAGAACCAGATGAGAACCGTTATGATTTTGACAAGCCACTATTCGATTCGTGGAGTGGCAGGTTATCTTACAATCCCTCAGCATACTGGGCGCTGCAGGCATCACATGGCTTCATAAAAAGCCCGGAAGCATTGCATCCCGGTGTAGATGTGAATCGCACTACGGCATCGGCGACCTATGTTTACCCGATTAATGCAAATAACTACATCGCCGCAACCTTACTATGGGGACAAAACGCTACACCTGGAAAGGACGCGTCCAATTCTGTTCTGGCTGAAGCCACTGCCAGGCTCGGAAAATCAGCGATTTACACGAGATATGAATGGGTACAAAAATCCGGTGAAGAACTAAACCTTAGTCCGGTTTTGTACAGTTTAGATACCCAATATCCCGTAAATGAAATAACCGTTGGTGCGGGACGCGACCTCCGGACCTTCGGCCATATCGTTGTAGCAAGCGGAGCTCAGATAACCATCTATCATACCGATGCCGCCTTGGGTAACTTATATGGCTCAAATCCGCTGGCTGCCGAGGTGTACATGCATGTCTACCCAACGCGAATGAAGTAGAAAATAATTTTCTCTAAAAAAATAATTTGGAAAATCCGTTCGCTTGCGTTTACCTTTGCACCAGTTCTTTACAATCACTTATCAAGAAAGGCAGAGGGTCATGGCCCTGTGAAGCCTTAGCAACCTCTTCCGGCGAAAGCCGGGAAACTGGTGCTAACTCCATCCCGATCATATCGGGGCAGATAAGTCAGACGCATTAGTTTGCTGATCCTCTCTTTACCGGGATTCATATAACTCAAGCTCCTCTGATTTATCGGCGGAGCTTTTTTATTGTCCCTGCTAGAGAGGGGATCGTAAGAAAGTGCTGCCGGTAGTCTCTTTTTTGATAAGTGTTTATAAAAAGCCAACCATTTTATAACCATTTAAAAACAAAAAAGATGAGCGACGCAACAAAACTGATCCACAGCATTCCGGTTGACCCTCTGACGGGGTCCATATCCGTTCCCATTTACCAGACATCCACATTTGTGCAGCATGCACCCGGCGAGCATAAAGGCTATGATTATGCCCGAAGCAACAACCCAACGAGAGAAACATTAGAGAAAGTGATCGCCGAACTGGAAGGTGGCCGATCGGCATCGGCCTTCGCCAGCGGGCTGGCCGCTATAGATGCCGTAGTAAAGCTGCTGGAGAGCGGCGACGAGATACTGGCAGTGGACGACATCTACGGCGGAGCCTTTCGCCTGTTCACGCACATCTACGCAAAGTTTGGCATAAAGGTGCGCTATGTAGACACAACAGACGCAGTAAATGTCATCGACGCCCTTAGCTCCCGCACCAGGCTTATCTGGCTCGAAACACCAACAAATCCGACGTTAAAGATCAGCGATATTCAGGCCATCGCTACCATAGCAAAACAAAACGGGGCCTTGCTGTGTGTGGACAATACTTTTGCCTCCCCTGCCCTGCAGCAACCCATCGGGCTCGGAGCAGACATAGTGGTGCACAGCGCCACAAAGTACCTCGGTGGGCATAGCGACCTGATAGCCGGACTGGTAGTAACAAAAACCCGTGAGCTTGGCGAGCGGATAAAATTCATTCAAAACGCAAGTGGCGCTATACTCTCCCCGCATGATAGCTGGCTGGTGATCCGCGGGGTCGAGACATTGTATCTGCGTGTAAAAGAACATTAGAGAAACGCGCATGTCGTAGCCGGGTTTTTACAGGGACACCCGCTTGTCGACAAGGTGTATTATCCAGGCCTGATTTCGCACACCAATCACCATATTGCGGCTAAACAGCAGCGTGGCTTTGGTGGTATTGTGTCCTTTACGCTGAAACAGGATACGGAAGATGCGGCCAGGCAAGTAGTATGCAGCACCCGCCTCTTCAGGCTGGCAGAAAGCCTCGGTGGTGTAAAAAGTCTTCTTTGCCACCCGGCTACAATGACGCACAAAAGCATACCCGCAGAAAAAAGAAAAGCGGCGGGGGTATCAGACAGTCTTATCAGGTTGAGCGTAGGACTTGAGGATGCAGAAGACCTTGTGCAGGATATTGACGAGGCCTTAAATAAAGTCCGCATCACACACGAACAGGTTGCAGTATTTCAGTAATAGAAGCCAGACTGACTGGCAAATTTTTCACCATCTAAATTTAAAACAATGTCTATACAAGATCAGCAAACAAAATTAAATATCGGACTTTTTGGCTTTGGCGTGGTAGGAGAAGGATTGTACAAGGTGCTGAAACTAACGCCTACCCTTAACGCGAACATTAAGAAAGTGTGCATTAAGCACCCCGGTAAGAACCGGCGCGCACCCGCATCGCTATTTACCACCGATGCCGCGGCGCTGCTCGACGACCGTGAAATCAACGTCATTATAGAACTGATAGACGATGCCGATGCCGCCTACAATATTGTTACGACCGCCTTGCGCAGCGGAAAGGCCGTGGTCAGTGCAAATAAGAAAATGATAGCTGCGCATATCGAAGAACTGATCAGCCTGCAACAGCAGTGTGATGTGCCTTTTTTGTATGAGGCTGCGTGCTGCGCCAGTGTACCCGTGATACGTAACCTGGAAGAATATTATGACAACGACCTGCTGCAGCACATCAGCGGAATTGTAAATGGCTCAACGAACTACATTCTGACAAAAGTGTCTGAAGAAGGCAAGACATTTGAAAGCGCGCTCAAAGATGCACAGGAAAAAGGCTTTGCAGAAAGCGATCCGTCTCTTGATATAGGGGGTATTGATGCCGTAAACAAGCTGGCGATATTGTTGACACACGCCTACGGTATTGTGAGGGATCCGGCAGAACTTGTATTTACAGGTATTCAGAACCTGCACGCTGCTGATGCAATCTTCGCCAAAGAAAAAGGGTATGAGATAAAATTGGTGGCACAAGCCAGAAAGCTACCTGATGGCAAAATAGCAACCTTTGTTCTGCCGCAGTTTGTAACAAAAGAATCGCAGTTATCCACCGTGAAAAACGAGTACAACGGCGTGATTATCGGCAGCGGCCTCGCCGATAAACAGTTTTTCTATGGTAAGGGAGCAGGCGGGTTCCCCACTGCTTCTGCTGTATTGAGCGATCTGTCGGCATTACGCTACAATTACCGGTACGAGTATAAGAAGCTGACGCATCAGCAGCCTGGAACATTAAGCGATGATTTTTACCTCAAAGTATGTGTGAGCTTTAAATGCCTGTTGCACGTACAACACGAGCACTTCGACCAGATTTCTGAATGGACAAGTAATGAGCAAGGCTGCCACATAAGTGGTATCCTTCACGTCTCTGAATTGCTGAAGAGTGATTGGTGGAAACAGCCTGGGGTGTCAATAATATTGTTTCCTGACGGTATACTAGATGAATACAAGCCAAAAAAGAAAAAGGTATTGCTTGAAGAAGTAGATTTTATAGAAGCGGAGATCAGCGTTTAAGCTACCTAACCCTGCCGGAGATCAGCATCCGGCAGGGTTATGCTTTGTAGAATTATTCAACAACCAACTTCCCTGTCACGGCTATTTGCT
>CAYNGS010000268.1:0-4970 GCA_964396625.1 uncultured Flavipsychrobacter sp. | reverse complement strand
GGCGGTTTGGGTAGATACCCCGCAGGCGAGCATAGTCATAGATAGCGGCCCCGATTTCAGATACCAGATGCTGCGCGCAAACGTGCTGAAGCTGGATGCTATCATCTTCACACACGGGCATAAAGACCATATTGCCGGGCTTGATGATATACGCCCTTACAACTTTCACGACAAAAAACCGGTGGCCATATACGCCACCGAAGAGACGCAGCAGTCGCTAAGAAGAGAGTTCAGTTACATCTTCGCAGACATAACCTATCCCGGCATTCCGCAGGTGGAAATGAATACGATCTATAATAACCGGTCTTTCAATATTAACGGCCTGGAGATCACCCCCATACGGGTGCTGCACTACAAACTTGAGGTGCTGGGGTTCAGGATCGGTGATTTCACTTATATCACCGATGCCAATTTTATTGCCCCGGATGAACTGGCCAAGGCGCAAGGCAGCAAGGCATTAGTGCTGAATGCGCTGCGCCATGAACCCCATGTATCGCACTACACCCTTGCCGAAGCAATAGAAGTAGCCAAAACCAGCGGAGCCACAGATACCTATTTTACGCACATCAGCCACCAGCTTGGCCTGCACGATGTGGTGGATGCCGGGCTGCCTGAAGGCATGCACCTTGCTTATGACGGGCTGACACTCAGTTTTTAGTCTCTGCACCATCGGCATACTATACAATACAGGGCTTTGTTTTGTATTTTTGCTATCACCTGCGCCCTTATACCGGGCAATTACTATTTTTACTTTTTTAATATTATGGAATACGATTTTCGGAAAATTGAAGCCGGCTGGAAGAAATACTGGAATGAACATCAGGTTTACAAAGTTTCTAACGATTCAGAAAAACCCAAGTGCTATGTGCTCGACATGTTCCCCTATCCCAGCGGGGCGGGTTTGCATGTAGGCCATCCGCTGGGATATATTGCATCTGACATTTACGCCCGTTATAAAAGGCTTTGCGGGTATAATGTATTGCACCCCATGGGTTTTGATGCCTTCGGATTGCCGGCTGAGCAGTATGCCATAGAAACAGGGCAGCATCCTGCTGTAACTACCGAAAAAAATATAGCCCGCTACCGCGAGCAACTCGATAACATAGGTTTTTGTTTCGACTGGAGCCGCGAAGTGCGCACCAGCGATCCTAAATACTATAAATGGACGCAGTGGATATTTCTCCAGTTGTTCAATAGCTGGTATCACCGTAAAACAAACAAGGCGACTTCAATAAATGAGCTGATCTCGGTTTTTGAGAAAGAGGGTAACAGTAATATCCCCGCTCCGGGGGATGAAACGCTGAGATTTGATGCAGAGACGTGGCGCGACTATTCCGAGAAAGAGCAGCGCGACATACTGATGCAGTACCGCCTTGCTTACCAGGGCTATGCACAGGTATGGTGGTGCGAGGCGCTGGGAACAGTGCTGGCAAATGATGAGGTCGTGAACGGCGTATCGGAACGCGGCGGCCACCCGGTGGAGCGTAAAAATATGCGCCAGTGGTTTTTGCGCATCACGGAATATGCCGACAGGCTGCTTACCAGCCTCGATACGCTGGACTGGAGCGAGGCGATGAAAGAGATGCAGCGTAACTGGATAGGGAAAAGCAACGGGGCCGAGGTGAAGTTTGATTTGGCAGGTGGAGGCGCAATTGAAGTTTTCACCACCCGCCCCGACACCATTTTCGGCGTCGACTTTATGGTGCTGGCGCCGGAACACGAACTTGTAGACAACATAACCACCGACATACAGCGTGCTGCGATAAACGAATATAAGACCTATGTAAAAAGCCGCTCTGAGCGTGAGCGCATGAGCGAGGTAAAACAAGTGACCGGCTGCTTCACCGGCGCCTATGCGGTGCACCCGCTTACAAATCGTCCGTTGCCGGTTTGGATATCGGAATATGTGCTGGCAGGGTATGGCACGGGCGCCATAATGGGTGTGCCCAGCGGCGACGAGCGCGACCATGCTTTTGCAAAACATTTCAATATTCCTGTCACAAATATTTTTGGCGAAAAATACACCGGCGAAAAAGCATTCAGTGATAAAACCGGCACGATAGAAAGCAGTGACTTCCTTTCAGGCAAAAGTATTGCTGAGGCAACCGAGACGGCGATAAATGCTTTGGTGGAAAAGAGTGTGGGCAAAAGGAAAGTGAACTACAAACTGCGTGATGCGGGCTTCAGCCGCCAGCGCTACTGGGGCGAGCCGTTCCCGGTTATGTATGTGGACGATATACCCTATGGAATCGATGAATCCATCATTCACAATGACTGGCACTTAGGTCACCTGCCGGTGGAACTGCCGCATGTGGAGAGTTACAGACCCGGCCCGGAGGGGCAGGGGCCGCTGGCTAATCTTTCCGATTGGGTAAATACCTCTGCCGGGCAGCGGGAGACCAACACCATGCCGGGCTATGCCGGCAGCAGCTGGTACTTTCTCCGCTACATGGACCCGAACAATGACTTCCAGTTTGCAGACCGCAAAACCATTGACTACTGGAACCAGGTAGACCTTTACATAGGTGGCACCGAACATGCCGTAGGCCACCTGCTCTACGCCCGCATGTGGACCAAGGCGCTGTGCGACCTGGGCTTCATTGGCTTTGACGAACCTTTTAAAAAGTTATTGAATCAGGGGATGATACAGGGGAATTCAAGGTTTGTGTTCGAAGTTATCTTCAACGATATTCCTGGTTATAAAAAAGGGCGAATATTTGTTTCAAAGACTCATTATCAAGCGTTGAAGAAAATTGAACAGGATAAGAATCAAGTGATTGATTATTTAATAAGCGTTGGCGTCGATAAGTACAAACCAAATGAGATTCGTCCAGGTACAACACTAAGTATTATTCGACATCATATTTATGTTGATTTAGTAGATGGCGTTGAGCTAAAAATCCCTGCATTTAAAAACCGATTTAATATTACTGAGTACAGTGGTTTTGTTATCCCAGAGGACAATGGTAGCTATATATGCGATGCAGAAGTCGAAAAAATGTCCAAGTCCAAGTACAATGTTGTCAACCCGGACGACATTGTAGCACAATATGGTGCGGATACTTTCCGCATGTACGAGATGTTCCTTGGACCTATAGATGTCAGCAAGCCATGGGATACCAAGGGCATAGAGGGCGTACACCGCTTCCTAAAAAAAATGTGGCGTTTGTACTTCGACGAACAGAAAGGCTGGATAGTTACCGACGATACCGCAGCAGATGAAGAATTGAAAATACTGCATAAGACCATTAAGAAGATCGGCGATGATATTGAGCGTTTCTCATTCAATACTTCTGTCAGCCAGTTTATGATATGTGTGAATGAATTAAGTTCGCTTAATTGTCATAAGCGTTCTGTGTTACAGCCATTGGTAGTTGCTATTTGTCCCTTTGCTCCGCATATCGCAGAGGAGTTGTGGCAGAAGCTTGGTAACGCCGGAAGTGTGGTTAATGCCGCCTTTCCAAAATATGAAGAACGTTACGTCACTGACAACACAAAAATGTACCCGGTTGCTATAAATGGCAAAACAAGAGTAGAAATGGAATTTCCGCTTGATGCCGAACAGTCATCAATAGAAAAAGAAGTGCTGGCCGACGAAACCATTCAAAAATGGTTGGAAGGTAAGGCACCTAAGAAGTTCATTTATGTAAAAGGGAAGATGATAAATGTGGTGGTGTAATCAGAGGCTACCTGATTTTTATTTGGGTTGCTTTCGTCGTCTTGTATCGTACAGATTTAGGATGATAACATCATTCTTTACGACCTTGTAGTACATCCTGTTGTGCTTCGTGATCAATGTGCTCCGGGTGTCCTTAATACTTGTGAGCGATCCGATGTAGGGGTGGTGCTGCAACGCGTGGATGCGGGAATATACTTTTGCCAAAAACGCAAGCACAACTTCCTTACTCCATTCTTTTTCCAGGTAATTCAGGGTCTTCAGCAATTTTGCAGCAAAGCGTTTCTTGATTATTATTTCATACGCCATTTGTCCATTATGCTATTGAACTCTGTGAGGGACATTGTATTAGTGTCAATAGGTTCATTCGCAAGAGTGATAAGCTCCTTCAGGTCGGCTTCATCAAGCAATCCGGCCAGGTCATCTTTGCTTTCCAGCGAATAAGACAATTCCTCTCCCAGCATCCGCAAAATATCTTTGTCTTTCACTGCAATTATCTGGTCAATCAACTGTTGTTGAATCTGTTGAATACTCATATAACTTCATTTAAAAAGCAGTATCAAAGATACAAATTAAGGATAGTATATACCTGTAAGGTATTGTATTATTTATTTTGAAAATAATACAATTAGCATAGCAGATACGTAGGTTCCCAGCTGCGCGTTGCAATTCACACATTGGGATTACCTTTGCGCCATGAAAAACAAAAAGACCACCATATTTCTCATTTCCTTTTTCATGTTGCTGGGCGTCGCTTTCATCGGGTACATTTTTCCCAAGATCAGGGAGAACCAGCAAAAGCAACCATCATTACCCATCATTGGTAATGACCAAAACCATCATGTTTCGCCCTTCTCATTTGTAAACCAGGACGGGAAGACCATTACCAATGACGATGTGAAAGGTAAGATATGCGTGGTGGAATATTTTTTTGCCACCTGCAAAGGTATGTGCCCGCGCATGAATGAGAACATGGAAAAAGTGTACAAGGCCTTTATTGGAAACAAAGATGTGTTGATACTGTCTCACACTGTAGATCCGACAAAAGATACCGTTAAGGCGCTGAAGGCCTACAGCCTTCGTTTCGATGCCGATCCCAATCAATGGATGTTTCTAACCGGTGACAAGAAGCAACTCTATGATATGGCCCGCTACAGCTACCTTATCAGTGCGGACGACGACACCGCCGGCGTCAGCATCGACAAAGATTTTATTCACGATAAACACTATGCCCTGGTAGACGGTTATGGCCGCGTACGTGGATTTTATGACGGCCTTAGTCCGGCTGATATCA
>CAYNGS010000267.1:0-4974 GCA_964396625.1 uncultured Flavipsychrobacter sp. | reverse complement strand
CTATCATTTTCTGTTCTTCACACACCTCCATCAGCGCTTTATAGTTACTGATCGTGTAAAGGGGCAGGCCGGCTCTTTCAAACGCCGCATCAGCCACCGGGAAACCGTAAGTGAATAGCGCACACATGCCCAGTACCTCCGCGCCCTGCTCGCGCAATACATCCACCACCTGCAGGCTGCTTTTACCGGTACTCACGAGATCTTCTACCACTACTACTTTTTGTCCGGGCTCCAGCACCCCTTCTATCTGGTTGCCCATGCCATGTTCTTTTGGCTTGGCCCGCACGTATACAAACGGTAGTTTTAGCAGGTCGGCAGCCATTACACCATGCGCGATGCCGGCTGTAGCCACACCGGCTATAACATCGGCATCCGGAAATTTATCAAGTATCATATTCGCCAGTTCGCTTTTCACAAAATCGCGCACATATGGAAACGACAATACCTTGCGGTTATCGCAATAAACCGGGGAATGCCAGCCCGATGCCCATGTATATGGTTTTTGCAGGTTGATCTGCAATGCCTTAATTTGCAATAGTTTTTCAGCGAATTGTTTTGGTGTGCTCATAATTGTGTCAAAAGTAGAAAGTAAAAGCCAAAACTATCAGGAAGGCTAAAATAATTTGCCACATGACCTTTTCACAAAAAATATATTTTAACGACATACCCTTCATTCTTACCACCGGCAAGGAGGCTTTTATAAGCGCTGATCCTCATGCAAAAGCGTATGCTGTCTACTCGGGTGCCACTGCCCAATCCTTTACGGCCGCATTGCAAACCTTGGAAAAACCCGGAGCGTCGGGCGTCATAATCGAAGACGCTTCGTCCGATAAATTAGTTGCGCGGTTAAATACCATGGTCCGGCTAATAGATGCGGCGGGCGGAATAGCATGGAACGAACAGGGAGCTATACTCATGATTTTTCGCCGGGGCAAGTGGGATCTGCCCAAAGGAAAACTCGATGAAGGTGAAAATATCGAAGAATGTGCCCTGCGCGAGGTGAGCGAGGAAACCGGGTTGCAAACACTCACCCTCAACGGAAAGATCTGCGACACCTACCACATATACACCCAAAAGAACGAGCAGATCCTCAAGCGCACTGCCTGGTATAAAATGAAGGCCTCCTCTGCCGACGCATTAAAGCCGCAACAGGACGAAGGTATTATGGAAGCCAGGTGGGTAAAAGAAAAAGACCTCGCGCCCTACGCCACCGAATCCTACGAAGCCGTTAGGGAAGTATTGAGAAATGCAGGATTGGAATGGTAGACTTTTTGGCTCCAATTAACTATCTTTTTTATTTAACTTTTCTGCTTCATTCCCTTAACACCCCCTCAACATTATCCCAGGTAATTTTACACAAAAATTGAGGAGAGATGTCGAGATATACATCAGCGCGCAGGGCACAGAATATACAACACGGATTGCACCTCTTTCGCAATCGAAAAACGCTGTGGCAGATGCTGCGCGAGACGGCGAGGGGCCATTATAAAATGTCGCTCCTCACCACGGCTATTGCCGTCTTTTCCATTGCCTATATAGTCTATCCTTTCGATCTCATTCCCGATTACATTCCCGTTGTGGGTTGGATAGATGATGGCGTTGTGGTCTACTTGCTGCTCCGGCGGCTCGTGTACGAAACAAAGCGCTACACCCGGTTCAAAGCCGTTGAAAGAAAAACACCCCCACGGCCCGGTATGTTCAGCATAAGCAAAGAGGCCTAATTTCCGATATTTGTATTGCTGATTTTCGTAATTTCGCCTTACACACTTAACATGGAAGCATTTTTTAAAATAGGTTGCTATGAGCAAAATGGTGATTATCCTGCTTTTATCGTTCGTCAGTGCAGGAGTGTGTGCGCAAACGGAGTGGCAACTAAAGAAAGATGAGGATGGCATAAAAGTATTTACAGCCAGCACACCTAATTCAAATTTCAAGTCGGTAAAAGTAGAGTGTACGGTAAAGGCCACCCCCTCACAGCTCATCGCGTTTCTTCTGGATGTGGAGAAACAACACGAGTGGATATACAACAACAAATGCTCCCGGGTAGTAAAGAAATTAGGATCGAATGAGATGATCTCCTATTCCGAATACAGCATACCCTGGCCCTGCTGCAACCGCGATTATGTGGCCCACGTTACCATCAGTCAGCAGACACCACAGCTTATCACCATCGACTCCCGCGCCGAACCCGATCTGTGCCCGGTGAAACAAGGCAAGGTGCGGGTAAAAAACTCCGCCTCTCACTGGGATGTTATAGCACTTAGCAACGAACTGCTCAAAATCGTATATACCGTTCACTGCGACCCCGCCGGTTCCGTTCCCGCATGGCTCACCAATATGTTTGTGGCCAAGGGCCCCTATCAGACCTTCCAGAAATTAAGAGACGGCGTCAACCAGCCCCAGTATCAGAATGCCCATATCGATTTTATCAGGTAACAATGGGAAGTCTGAAGATCTATGATTGCTTCCTTTTTGATGGAAGGGATTGCAACCCTGAGAAAAAAGCAACGGGTATTGAAAAAAGCTAACCACACTTCCTATGTTTTCTATGTGCCTATGTGGTTAAAATCTTCGCGGCGAACAACTAAAACCTCACTTCCTTCGGCATGAACATCCGCGCGTCCCCACCATTGCGGATCACATCGCGCACAAGTGTGGATGAGATCGTAGAGTATACCGGGCTGCAGGTCAGGAAGATCGTTTCTATATCAGCTACCAGCATCCTGTTCATATCTGCAATAGCTTTCTCGTACTCAAAATCGCTTACGTAGCGTATGCCGCGCAAAATGAACTTGGCTCCTATCTTCTGGCAGTAGTCCACCGTCAGCCCTTCATATCCCGTCACCTCTATACGCTGATCGTTCTTATATATTTCCCTGAACCAGCTCACCCGCTGCTCCACAGAGAACATAGGCTGCTTCGACGAATTAATACCTACACCTATCACCAGTTTGTCAAACAGCTTTACCGCGCGTTCTATAACATCTACATGCCCGAGGGTTATCGGGTCAAATGTACCGGGAAACAAGCAGATACGTTGCATATTAGTCATTTGGTTGTGTAAAAAAGGTGAAGACGGTTGTACCGTAATTTTTCACGCGTTTAAAGTTAGGATGCTGCTGGTAGTCATTCCGCGGCGTATGTTCCAGTACAAATATTCCACCGGACAGGAGCATATTTTTCTCAAACACCAGCAAAGGTAGTTCATCTATTTGCTCCAGTGCATATGGCGGCCCTGCAAAAATGAAGTTATACTGCTCCGTGCTTTGCTTCATGAACTTAAATACATCTCCGCGTATGATGTGCAGCTTTTGGTCAATCCCAAGTTCTTTAGCGGTCTTCTTAATAAAATCAATACTCGTAAGATCGCGCTCTATCAGTGTCAGGTCCTCCGCCCCCCTTGATGCAAGTTCATAACTGATGCTGCCGGTGCCGCCAAACAGGTCGAGTGTTCTTAGGCCCTCCATGTCCATCATATTATTGAGCATGTTGAACAGGCCTTCCTTGGCCACTTCGGTGGTAGGCCTCGCCGGTATGCGTGCCGGCGGATTAAACCTTCTGCCTCCGAATATGCCTCCTACAATACGCATGCGAAAAGTTGTTGCCCCAGGCAAATGGCCGGATCCCATTGCCCGCTTATCGACCGCCCGTTGCCGGCCTTTATTCCCGGAAAGTATTGAGACAGTCCGTTCACAATATTATATTCAGCAGCGCTGATCGTATTGCAGCTCAGGTTCAGTTTGTCCGGCGATATATTGTTCTCCTTACAGAGCAGTCTTATTTCATAGGCAATGTCTTCTGCGCAGCTGTAGTCAAATACCCGGTGCCACAGCAGCTGACTGTAATTATGCAGCGTAGCACACACCTGGTCGCTCGTGATGGTGCATTGCAAAAACAGGCTTTGCTTTACCTGGTTGGTGAAATGATATATCGGCAAGGGCAGCATTACTGCCTTCCTGAAATTGATCTTAATGAGCTCTGTGACGTGTACCGGTATCGCAAGCATGTAGATGGCTTTATCATCCTCAAGTGGAAACGATTCCACTACATCCTTAACCTCCACAAAGTGTATGTTATTCAGCCATTTCTTCGCTTCATTTTCGTCATACAGGTCGTCGGGCACGATCAGGTTCTTATCAGTGCACACAAACACTCCCTTCACTTTTTCTTTTGCAGCAAATAACGGTTCATTGGCAAAAAGGTGCTCAAAAAAATCAAGCTCCCACACGGGTTTGTTGTTACTGTAACCGGTATAGTGCATCGTCACCAGTTCTTTCCCCGCACTGAAACCTGCCGCCAGCATACCTCGTCGCGCCAAAACGCAGACCACATAGGATACACGGCCCATTACGCCATCATCGTCATGGTCATAATATACCTGCTCATATGTATTATTAGTCGCTGTCATCGTACAAATGCACAATTATAGAATAAATTTGCCAAAATATTCATTCAACACGCGACAAAAGTAATCGAAAATAGAATGATGTTTAAAACCCGGCAATTTGACCCAGAACGAACAGATACATAAACTCGGTGTTTCAGCAACAAACAGGCAAATCATAAAGTTAGCCGCCCCTATATCGCTGGCTTTGCTTATTCCCCAGTTGAACTTTTTTACCAATACCGTTTTCCTCGGCAGGCTCGGTATTCGCGAGCTGGGGGTAAATGGTATCACCGGTGTCTTTTATCTCATACTGTCCATGATCGGTTATGGCCTCAGCAGCGGCATGCAGATACAGATGGCCCGCCGCGCCGGCGAGGAAGACGAGCATGGCATTGCGCAGATACTTACCAACGGCGCCATGCTGTCGGTCATGTTCTCACTGGGGCTCATGGTGCTTACGCTTTGGTTTGTGCCGCTGCTGTTCAGCTTCAGCCTGCAGGACACCGATAATTTCTCCATGAGCGTCAACTTCATCTACACACGCGTATGGGGCCTGCCGTTCCTTACACTCACCCAGTTGCTCTGTT
>CAYNGS010000266.1:0-4990 GCA_964396625.1 uncultured Flavipsychrobacter sp. | reverse complement strand
GATTTTATGAGCCCTGCAAACACCTGGCCCAATTCGGCAGCCGATACGCAGGCGCTCGATGCGCACTGGGGTGCAGAAATAGTCTATGACTACTGGAATACCGTGCAGGGTCGCCTTAGCTGGGACAATCTGAATGGTATCCTTACCCAATATGTCCATTACGGAGTTAGCTACGACAACGCATTCTGGGATGGAGCCGAAATGCTGTATGGCGATGGCTCGGGCTGTGGCGGCGGGTTTACCTCGCTTACGAGTCTCGACGTTACTGCGCACGAGATCGGGCATGGTGTATGCCAGGCTACAGCCAATCTCATCTACGCCAAAGAACCGGGTGGCATAGACGAGGGCTTTAGCGACTGCTGGGGCGCTACCATCGAGAACTGGGGAAATCCCCACGAAATTGACGCCGTAGCAAAATCAACATGGGCTATGGGCGAGGAGATCGGCTGCGGAGATCCTTTGCGCCGCATCGATTCCCCCAAATTAAAAGGACTGCCCGATACCTATCTCGGCACCAACTGGTTTGATGTTACATCCTGTACTCCCGCCGATGCTAACGATCAGTGTGGCGTGCACACCAATATGGGCGTCATCAGCAAATGGTACTATCTCATCACCGTGGGCGGCTCCGGCACTAACGACCTCAGCAATGCCTACACCGTGGCGGGGCTCACCTTTACCAAGTCTCAGAATATCCTTTATCATACCGAGCTTGTGCTGGCAAACAATGCCACTTACCCTGATCTGCGCACCACATCTATCAATGTTACCACTACACTGTATGGTCCCTGCTCGCCGGAAGTGCAGTCCGTAACCAACGGCTGGTATGCAGTTGGTGTCGGTGCGGCATATGTATCGCCGGTTGCAGCTATCTCGGGCACCCCGGTTATATGCCAGGGCAGCTCTCTCACATTGTCCGACCCCACACCCGGTGGCACCTGGAGCAGCAGCAATGGCTTAATTGCTACCGTGGGCACTGGCAGCGGCACGGTTACAGGCGTTGCGGGTGGCAATGCAACTATTTCTTACATCACCACGGGCAACTGCAACTCAGTGATCACAGCCACTATCAACCCCGCACCCACAGCAGTGATCACACCCGCTGGCTCTACTGGCTTGTGCACATCTGGCAGCGTTGTGCTCAATGCAACTACCGGCGCCGGCTACACATACCAGTGGAAAAAAGACGGCAGTGATATCACAGGTGCCACCACAGCCTCTTACACGGCTTCACTTGCCGGGGCGTATACTGTATTTGTTACCAACTCAGCTACATTGTGTACCGCTACTTCTTTGCCTATTTCGGTTACGGTTGGGTCAGGCCCCGGTGCACCCATATCTCCGTCAGGTCCGCTTACATTTTGCGGTCCGGGCAGTGTTACTTTAAGTACTACATCCGGCGGCAGCCTTACTTATCAGTGGCAACTCGGCGGCAGCGCCATTTCCGGTGCTACTAATTCGTCCTACACAGCAACTATCGGTGGCGGCTATACGGTCGTCGTCACTAACACAGTGGGCGGCTGTACTTCCACCTCACCTGTTACAACGGTTACCGTTGGCACCACCCCTTCTGTCAGCGCCACAGCCGGCGGACCTACCACATTCTGCGCACCGGGCAGCGTTACGCTTAGCACACCCGTAGGTTATAGTTACCAGTGGAAGAACGGCGGAGTAAGCATTCCCGGCGCTACTTCATCTTCTTATGCGGCCTCTGCCTCAGGCACTTATGTTGTTGTTGTCACATCCGGCCCCTGCGTTGTTACTTCATCCGCTATTCCTGTTACCGTCAACACAGTATATGCTGCTCCGATCAGCGGTGCAGCGATTGTATGTGTTGGTGGCAATGTCGTTTTTTCAGATACTTCTTCCCCCGGTACCTGGTCAGCCAGCAACAGCCACGCTACTGTCGGCTCTTCGTCTGGCCTTGTTACCGGCGCATCTGCTGGTGCCGTTGTTATTTCTTATACGGTTACCAATGCATGCGGCACTGCTGTGGCTACAAGATCAGTTACCGTCAACGGCACTCCTGTTGCCATTGCACCAATATCGGGCACGCTCAGCATCTGCAGCGGTTTAACGAGCGCACTCACCGATGCAACAGCGGGTGGGGTTTGGTCAAGCAGTGATCCGGTCGCAGCTACTATCAGCTCATCCGGCGTGGTAACTGCATTGTTTCCTGGCACAACTGTCATCAGCTATGACGTTACCGGTTCAGGTGGGTGTAACTCCGGAGCCTCGGCTGCATTTACAGTAGTCTCGGCATTGACCGCAACCGCTACCCCGTCCGGCCCTACCACTTTCTGCACAGGTGGTTACGTTGCCCTCGGAGCCACTACAGGGTCAGGTTATGGCTACCAATGGAAAAGATCAGGTGTTCCGATTCCTGGCGCAACAGCAGCAGCCTACTCAGCGAGCACGACCGGCAATTACACCGTCACAATAACAATGGCAGGTGGTTGTGTTTCTACTTCCTCCGCAGTTGCGGTTACGGTTACACCGGGCAGCATTGTTGTCCCCTCCGTTGATATCACCGGCACCCCGGGTCCCATACTGTGCATTGCCACATCGCCCGACGCTTTTGTGGCCATCCCTACCAACGGCGGCACCCCATCCTACCAGTGGTCCGTCAATGGCGTTCCTGTTTCATCCACAAACACATATAACTATACCCCTGCTGCCGGAGATGTAATTACTGTGGTCATGAACAGTACTGATGCTTGCGCGTTCCCTGTTACAGTTTCCAAAACCGACACTATCGTTATCAGTCCAATGCAGACCGCTGCAGTCAGCATGACAGTGAGCCCCATGGCTCCTTTCTGCCCCTCAACTCCGGTCCATTTCACAGCCATGCCAACCTATGGCGGCCTGACCCCTTCCTATCACTGGACCCGCAACGGTTCACTTGTTGACACTACGGCAAGCTATGCGCTTGCCTCACCGGTGAATGGCGATACGGTTGTCTGCACCATGACAAGTAGTTTCCCCTGCCTTAGCGGCCCGGCAACGGTACGCACCACTTCCTATCATTTATCAGTAGAGACTACGCCTGCCAATACACTGTATCTCTACGCGCCCGATACGGTTCTATATCCGGGGCAGGCTGCCACGTTTGTATCAACTCCGGCTGGTGGCGGCCCAACGCCAACATACCAGTGGTACATTGGCGCTACCCCCGTCCCCGGTGCGACCACCGCTTTGTTCAGTACTACTTCGCTTACTAATGGCGACACCGTTTATTGCATCGAGACAAGCAGCGATCCCTGCGCGCTGCCCCACGTCGCCAGGAGCCGCAATGTGGTCGTTACTGTAGGCACAAGCCGAGTGAACCAGTTTGGCAATACGGACAGCCGGTTCACACTTATTCCGAACCCCAATAATGGCGAATTCACAATAAGCGGGACCTGCGATGGTTCTGCCGATGATCTTGTTGTGATCACTGTAACTGATATGCTCGGGCAAACCGTGTATAACAGAGCTGCAGCTGCCAACAATGGCGTTGTTAGCGAGCACATTGTCCTCGGCAGATCTGTTGCCAACGGCAGCTACCTTGTCAGCATCACTTCCGGTCACACACATTCATGTTATCACATCGTGGTCAATAGCAACTAAATTACACCTGATTATCTCTTGCAAAGGGCGGCCAAAGATGGGCGCCTTTTGCTTTTATTACGATTCACCACAAATTTTCCACCTGTGCCACATCTTTCTATTGAAATAAAATACAATCATTAAATTCGCACAAACAGGGATTTACATGATAATATCTGCTAATAATATAACTTATTGCTAAATAAGTTATAACTTAGATTCGGTTTTATCTGGAAATTTAAAAAAGTTTTTATTTTATGGGGAATTCTACAAAGTGCTTTATTAAGTATACCGCACTGTTTTTTTCTTTTTTCATTTTGTGTGCACGCACGTCATCAGCGCAAAGTGGTCCTGCGACAGGTCATGAGGCGCTGCGGGGCGAGGTAAATTTCACAGACCTCGCCAATCATGAATTGCTGTATCCGCCGGCTGCCACTATTCGCCAGCCGGAGAACGAGGACGACGAGGTTGAGCCCGTTCGGCCGGTAATTACAGACCCCTCGTTTATTCATACCCTCGCCACGCCTCCACCCACTTTCGGCGGCTTGTTCCTCGCCTTGTCTCCTGCACCTGCAGATACGTTCGAATCAACGCTTTCTGTAGGCACCAACATTCCCCCGGACACCCATGGTGGAGTCGATGCCACTTATTGCGTCACGGCAATAAACCAGGGTATACATATCCAAACCCGCGCCGGTGCCAACGTTTCGTCCGTATCGCTCGACGGTTTTTGGGCGCCTGTACTGCCCACCGGCAGTTCTTTCGACCCTCGTGTGCATTACGATCAGGGCTCGGGCCGGTGGATAATGGTGTCAGTTGCCGGAGCAAACAATACTACGACTAACACCTGCGTGCTTATCGGTGTGTCTAAAACAGGCGACCCTACCGGCGCATGGTGGTTGTACAACGTACCTGCATACACAGCGGGCGGCTACTGGCTCGACTTTCCCGACTGCGGCTTCAACAGCAAGTGGATCACAGTTACCGGCAACCTCTTCCAGGATGCAAGCGGCCCGGGCTATCTCGGCTGCAAAGTGTTTATCTTTAATAAAGCCAACCTCATGTCGGGTGCGGGCGCTCCGTTCACTACCTTCACGCAGGCATCATCTGAGTGTATCACACCTGCCATCACTTACGATGCCACGCAGCAAAGTTTGTTTGCAGTAGAAAAGTACAATGGCGATGCTGCACAGGTTCAGGTTTGGAAAATAACCGGCGCTGTTGGCTCTGAGTCAATGACTGCGGTGGGTCTCGCGTCTGCAGGAGCCGCGTTGAAATGGCAATCGCAATCGTTTACTTTTAGCGGCACCGGCGGTGCTGACTTTGCGCCTCAGGCCGGCACAGCCAACCTTGTGCAAACCAATGATGACAGGATCACGCAGGTTGTTTTTATGAACAACAG
>CAYNGS010000265.1:0-5010 GCA_964396625.1 uncultured Flavipsychrobacter sp. | reverse complement strand
CATAAGTGTTACGTATACCACACATCTTTTTTGTCTGGTCCAGTCCTTTGCCAATAAGGTAATAGCCAACATGAGCTTCGCGCTGTCCCGGCCCATTGCGTTGATCATTTTCGCTTGCTAACTGTATTGCTATTTTTGCTACGTCATTTTCTGAACGTCTTGATCTCTTTGAAATATGTTCAACAACATGCCGGTAACTGTCCCTTGTTGGGAAATCCATTTGGGCGTAGATGTTAGCACCGTCTTTTCTAAGTGTTTGCTCAACAATGCTATGCTCCTCAACAAAAGCTCTCCAGTCAAGTGCACTAAGCAAACGAAGGCTGCCGATACTATTACTTAGTGAGACCTGATTTACCGCCTGCTTTTGTATTTCCGCAGATACCAATTCATTGATGGACCTCCCATCTTCATTTAGTCTTTGCTCTATCCATGTAAGGGGCAATACAAGCGCTGGACCTTTCCCGAGTAACTGGCGGCTCATTTCAGATACAAAGGCACTCAACATCGGTGGATCAGATCTTGCCAGATCTCCAGTAACCAAAATTAAGCTTTTGGGGTCTTGCTCTGACGTTGTCAGCATTTTCGCAATCCAATAGTCAGCAAGATTCTTATCAACCCTGTCAATTGCGATCAATGCTGAGACACGCCTGAGGTTTTCGATCAGCGTAAGACGAAGCATAATCGGTATTGCCCACAATTCACCTAATTGCAACGGCGAAACAGATTGATATGACGCTATGAATCTGCTTAATCTTTCCATATCTATATGGCCATCACTATGCGATATTATTTGCAAGGCAATATCATAAACGCGAGCCAAGCCGGGTGTTTCGGCGCTTAGTAATTGCGGTAGCGTTTCACTATAGCCTTTAGGTAAGTGCTTTTTTGCTGTGCGGATCTGTTCTTCAATCAAATAGAAGTTGTCAATCAGCCACTCGCTGGCAGGTGTTATATTATCATGCGTATTAATTGCTTCGACAAGCAGTTTACGGACCGCATTTAATACGTTCCGGTTATCTGCCAATCTAATCAGCAACTGCCCTTTGGCAGGCTTAGTTGTCAATTTATGTATTCCGCCAAGGTTTTTAGCATACTGGCTCATTTGATCTGAACTAAATAATTCCGACCTCAACGGCTCCTCATTAGCATAATTTAATGAAGGGCCGCTTACCTGAAAGTAACCCTTCGTATTTGATATCAACTCATGCGCAGTTCCAATTTTCAATTTCATAATGATGCTCCTTTCGCAGGCTGCTGTGCTGTTAATACATGATCAACAATTTCCTGCGCCTGCTTCAAAATTTTATCTAAATGATCTCTTCCGAGAAAACTTTCTCCGTAGATCTTGTATATATCCTCTGTTCCCGACGGACGGGCTGCAAACCAGCTATTCTTTGTCGAAACTTTTAAGCCGCCTATTGGTGCGTTATTGCCCGGAGCTGTCGTCAGTATATCACCAATTTTTTCACCCGCCAAATCTGTGATGTCGACCTGTCTTGGCGAGAGTGCGCTTAGTAGTCTTTTTTGCTCCGCCGTCGCAGGCGCTTCTATACGGTTATAAACCGGCGTTCCGAAGTCTTTAGTCAGATCACGGTAGATATCGCCCGGATCTTTGCCCGTTACAGACATGATCTCCGCGGAAAGCAAGGATGGGATAAACCCGTCTTTATCTGTTGTCCAAACGCTGCCATCCAGGCGTGCAAAAGACGCACCCGCACTCTCCTCACCAACAAAGGCAAGTGATCCGTCCAGCAAACCATCTACAAACCATTTGAAGCCGACAGGTACTTCATATAGTTTTTTTCCAAGCTGTGCAGTAACCCGGTCAATTATACTGCTGCTTACTACTGTCTTGCCTATGGCCGCTTCTTTATGCCATTGCGGGCGGTTTTGAAAAAGATAGGATATGCAAACAGCGAGATAATGATTAGGTGGCAGCAACCCATCGCTTTTTGTAACAATGCCGTGCCGGTCGTGATCTGTATCGCAGGCAAAAGAAATATCGTACTTATCCTTTAAACCGATCAGGCTTTGCATCGCATACGTAGAGGATGGATCCATTCTTATCTGTCCGTCCCAATCCACTGTCATAAAACGGAATGTAGGGTCAACGTCTCTGTTCACAACAGTAAGGTTAAGCTTGTAACGCTCCCCGATCGGTTCCCAATAGTGAACTCCCGCGCCGCCGAGGGGATCTACCCCAATCCTGATGTTGCTGTTGCGTACGGCATCCATGTTAATCACATTGCCAAGGTCAGCTATATAAGTATTCAGGTAGTCATGCTTATGAGTGGTAGATGCATGGAGCGCTTTTTCAAAAGATATCCTGAAAACACCTTTCAGTCCATGCTCCAGCAATTCGTTCGCTTTTGTTTCTATCCAGCTTGTTATTGAAGTACCTGCCGGGCCACCATTCGGAAGGTTATACTTAAACCCACCATCGTGCGGCGGATTATGAGAAGGTGTAATGACAATACCGTCCGCCAACCCTGTTTTTCGACCTTTATTGTAAGCAAGAATGGCATGAGAAATAACAGGTGTAGGGGTGTAGTCATCCATTCCCGAGATCATAACATCTACTCCGTTTGCCGCTAATACTTCGAGCGCGTTTGCCCATGCCGGCACAGAAAGCGCATGGGTATCCATGCCCATATACAGCGGGCCGTCTATCTTGTTGGCTTTGCGGTACATGCATATTGCCTGGGTTATAGCGAGTATATGCCATTCATTGAACGACCTGGTAAATGAAGAGCCGCGGTGGCCGGAAGTTCCAAAAGCAACTCGCTGAGCCGCTATCTTAGGGTCTGGCACATCACTATAATAGCTCGTTATAAGCCTTGGTATATTAACTAGTATTTCGGGTGTAGCAGGTTTTCCTGCAAGCGGACTTATATTCATTTTCTATTTGCTTAAAAGGTTTCCAGCTTCTTTATCAACATACCAGTATATATTTCCATTTACCGGCTTAATGAGTTGCGCCGGATATTTATCAGGCTGATAAGGTGCGGTTAGTACAGTGTTTAATATCTCTGATTTCCCATTTCCCGTTACAAGGAATAGGATATTGCATGCCTGGTTAATTAAAGTCGCAGTCATTGTAATGCGATACATGTTTTGTTCCGGCACAAATACCTCTTCTACTAAACGTCCATGCCCGGTAAGAACAATTGTTCTGGGAAAGAGAGAAGCTGTATGCCCGTTCTCTCCCAACCCTAGTAATATAAGATCAAAGCGGGGAGGTTCTTCCCCAAAGAATTGTATTATAGAATTTTCATAAGCTGCCGCAGCCTCTTTTGGTGCAACATCAACCGGTACCGGATAAATATTTGATGGCGGAAGATCAACATGGTCCAGCAAAAGCATTTTTGCCATTCGTGCATTGTTTTGTTCGTTATCTGACGGCACGCAGCGCTCATCGCCCCAGAAAACAAACGTTTTGTCCCATGCTATACGACCTTGATAAGGTTCGGTACATAATGAACTGTATAACGTTTCAGGTGTATGACCGCCGGAAAGCGCTATCACAAACCTGCCGTTGGCATCAATTGCGTCATTGGCAATTTTAACTATAAATTCAGCCACAGCTTTTGCCAATTCACCGGCATCAAAGATCTGTATGTTATTTTCCCGTTCCATGTTCGTTCTTTTCAAGTGGTACCACGATCCAGTTGTGGCCATCTCTTGCAATTAATGCTTCAGCCTCTTCAGGCCCCTGCGATCCCGCATCATAGTTGGGGAAGTTGGGGGATGAGTTAGCCTTCCATGCGTCAATAACAGGCATCAGTATGGTCCATGCCGCTTCTACCTGGTCGGCGCGCATAAAGAGCGTAGCATCGCCCCTGAAAATATCCAGCAATAATGTTTCATAAGCTTCAGGCGTGCCGCCGGAGTATGCGTCGCTGTAATTGAACAACATGTCCACAGGGTTAAGCAGCATTTTCAGGCCCGGTTGCTTTGCCTGGAATCTCAGGCGTATGCCCATAAAAGGCTGTATATTCAGTATAAGCCTGTTCGGTTGCCAGTTCTCGGTTGTCTCAACCGGGAATGAATGATGCGGCACCGGCCTGAACTGGATAGTGATCACTGAAATGGTCTCATTCAATCGTTTTCCGGTACGAACATAGAACGGCACTCCCTGCCAGCGCCAGTTATCTATATAAAATTTAACCGCAGCGAAGGTTTCCACATTAGATGATCTGTCCACATCCGGTTCTTGCCGGTAGCCAATAACTTTTTTGCCTTCTATCCAACCTTCCTGATACTGGCCTCTTACAGCATTCTTATGTACATCTTCCGGCTTAAATTTCCGTATGGCATTCAACACATCAACTTTCTTGTTACGCACCTCGTCCGCCTCAAAAGAAACAGGCGCTTCCATAGCAATAAGACACATCAACTGGAGCAGGTGGTTTTGTATCATATCTCTGAGCGCACCTGCGGTCTCATAGTAATTCCCTCTGAGCTCTACTCCTAATTGCTCCGATACGGTGATCTGTACATGATCTATATAGTTGCGGTTCCATATCGGCTCAAACATGGCATTCGCAAAGCGAAATGCAAGAATATTTTGAACGGTCTCTTTGCCCAGGTAATGATCCAGTCTGTATATCTGCGACTCATCGAACAACTCATGCAAAAGGTTATTCAGATGCTTGGCACTATCCAGATCATGGCCAAATGGTTTCTCCACAATTATACGGCTGAACTTTTTGTTCTCTGACAATCCGTTCTTGCCGATCATAATCGCTATTTCTTCAAAAAATGAAGGAGGAACGGCCATATAAAAGATCCGGTTCACAGTAGCGCCCCAGCTTTTTTCAAACTGGTCAATCTGCTTTTTAACGGCTTTGTAAGTAGTTGCTTCACTGAAATCGCCCTTCTTGTAAGTCATACATTTCTCGAAAGACTTCCATTGCTCCTTCTTTGATTTTCCTCTTCGGGAGCATTTATCAACACCCTCGTTTATATGCTTACGAAACTCATTGTCGGTCATCTCAGTATGTGCTACTC
>CAYNGS010000264.1:0-5013 GCA_964396625.1 uncultured Flavipsychrobacter sp. | reverse complement strand
CCGAAATTGTTTTTTGCATCGTTGCGCACCTCCGAAAGATCATACACTATTCAGAATGAAATGCAGATCCCGTTCAGGGAATCGAAAAACATGAGCATTTCCATTTCCACATTGTCGTGGGGCGGCCGCGACATTTCGTATCAGTATTCAGTATCGAAAAACGAACAGGATAACTGGCGCGATGTGAAGGGCGAAGAAATAAACTTCGTTAACCCCGGCTACGGGAAATATATAGTCAAAGTAAAGGCGAAGACAATCTCAAGCACTTATGGTGTACCCATTGTTTTCAGACTGGCTGTACTACGGCCGTTGTGGGCGCGGTGGTGGTTTATCGCATTGGCGGTTTGTGCCACGGTGGCTCTGGTTGGCAGTGTCATACGGTACCGTATTGCCTATCTGGTTCGTAAAAAAGAAAAAGAGCACAACACAGAGCTGAAGTTTATGAGGTCTGAATACAAGGCGCTCAATGCATTGATGAATCCTCATTTTATTTTCAACACGTTGAATAATGTGCAGGGGCTTGTGAACCGCAATGACAAGCTGGCGGCAAACGAATACCTGAGGGTTTTTGCAGACCTTATCCGCCAGAACATGCACAATATATCCAAAGGCCTGATCTCATTGCAGAAAGAGATGGACCTGGTAAGTAATTATCTGCTGCTGGAGAAACTAAGGTTCAAGAACGTTTTGAATTACCGTATCGATATTGGCGACGACCTCGACCTTTCCGATATTATGGTGCCGCCCCTGTTGGTGCAGCCACTCGTTGAGAACTCCATCAAGCACGGTATTTTGCCAATGGAGTCGTCTGAAGGGTGGATACTGATCAGTATTTACGAGAAAAATGGAACACTTTATATCGAAGTCAGGGACAATGGAGCAGGCATAAGCGCTTCAGAAAATAAAGAAGGGCCATTGCATGAATCATTCGGCCTTGAGAATATCCGCAAGCGCATAGAACAACTAAGCATTATCCAGAATAAAAAGATATCACTATTTATGAGCGAGCTGAACGAGGACAGGGGTAAAACGCGCTGGACCGTCGTTACCATCAGTATGCCGATCTCATCTTAACGGCTTTTTGTACCGTTAAAAAAGTTTTTCGACCGTTAAAAAATTTCTTTTGGAAAAAATTTATGCCGGAAATAGATTGCACCACACAACCAAATTCTTTTTTTATTTATCGGCCCCGGTAAACCTCCTTTGCGCTTATACACCTTTTTAACCTTTTGAAAAATAGCCCACTTCCCGGATATATATCCGGGATTTTTTTTCGACCTGAGAACGTCGGGACTTGGATCGGATATCTCTGGTACAGCGCAGCAGACACAAACGGTCAGAGCCGGTTACTGTTAAAGCGGTCTGGGCGGGGGCTTCGTGGCTTAAACGGTCGGTTGCCTCCCGGACCCTTGGTGTTGTTTTGTTTCGCCTCTTTTACCGAAATAATATTGCCGTCGAGGAACGTAGCATCCAGATTGTCGATCGCGTCGAACGAATGGAATTTGTCCGCCATTTCCACAAACCCAAACCCTCGCGACATACCAGTGGCGTTGTCAATGATAACTTTAGCAGAAACCACTTCGCCGAATTCTGAGAAAAGAGTACGCAGGGTTGTAGCTGTTGTCTCAGGATTAAGATTACCTACAAAAAGGTTCATAACTATACAGATAAAAATTTATAATGGGTTTATTTTTCTGGATAAGGCCTTAAGGGAAACGGCATACAAGATACAGAATTATTGGATAAATGAGCATTAACTTTATTTTTTTGACCCGGCATGCGGAAGGTTCATATTTTTTTAATCGCGAAAGGCTGCAAATTATACCTTCTTAACTAAAATCGTCGTAATTTAGGCCCCCGAAAGCAGCACCAATTGCCCCTATATAATAAAATATGTTATTTTATTTTGCTGCATTGCTAACAACGTGAAAACTGTATTTAATCTTAAAAATCAGAGTATGAAAAAAGTTTATTTGTCTGTCTTTTTGTGCTTTTTTGCCATCGCCGGATTTGGTGCCACATGGTATTCCCAAAATACCGGTGATGCATCGGACCTTGAGAACTGGAACAGCCTTTCTGGCGGCGGCGGTTCTACGCCGGTTAGCTTTGCAACAGTAGGCGATGTGTGGATCATGCAAAACAGCATGAGTTCGCTGGCAGAGCTTACTATCGGTGGCTCGCTGACCGTTAGCAACGTTTATTTTACTGCACACGCTGGTGCGTTAACCATTGGCCAGGATCTTACCTTAACTGGTGGCGCTGCGATCGATGCAACAGGAACCCTTGCAATCAACATCGGTGGGAACCTCAGCATTACCGGCACATCATACATAGTTAACAACCCTGCATATACCACGATCGTCTTTAACAATACGTTGTCTACTTTAGCCAGCCCACAGACCATCACCTGGACAAGCACTGCTCCCGGGGAGTGGGCGGAAATGAACATCAACGCAGGTTGCGTGGTTCAGTTGCTTAGTAACGTAACGCTTCCACCTGTTCAGAATGCGGCAGATACGGTTTACGGTACGTTGGTTTGTGGCAATTTTGTTCTGGATTGTAACACCTCCGACTATCCGTTCGTATTGACAAGCGGCGCTTCACTATACACGGCTAACCCCGGAGGCGTGGATGCGTCCGTACTCAATGACTACGGATTTTTGTATGATGCGGCTGCTAATTATGTGTTTAATGGCAGTGTCCCCCAGGTTACTGGCTCACTGATGCCGGGCTCATTTGCTCCAGGCGGTTCTGCTACGGTTAATAACAACGCGGGTGTAAGTCTGTCGCAAAATACAGAATTCACAAACGGATCTACCTTGGCGCTGACTAACGGTAACCTGACGATCGACGTTTATGGACTGCGCCTTGGAGTGTCTTCAACCCTGAGCGGTACCTTCTCATCAACCACGATGATCGTTGCTTGTAATTCAGGAATGGTCAGGAAGGATTTTGATGAAGAGGGATCGTTCTTTTTCCCAATAGGGGATACATCCGGCAACTACACCCCCATTGCTATACAGGTAACCGGTGGCACATACACAGGTGGCTTTGTTGATGCAAATGTGACAAAGCAAAAGCACCCGAACAACGCCAATACAAACGACTACCTGAATCGTTTCTGGACGGTTAACACATCCGGCGACCTCAACTACAGCGTCACATCTGCTACTTATGTTCCCGGCGACGTGACAGGCACAGAAGCCAATATATCTGCTGGTCAGTATACGGGTGGCCTGCCATGGGTGAAATTCGGAGCGACAAATACAGTTACGCATGCGCTTTCAACAACCGTTGTCAATAACAGTGCGAGCGCCTTCACCGGTATTTCCTCAGCGCTCCCATCGGCTACACTCACCCCGAGTACCGCTGTTTGCGCCGGTTCCTCAGCTTCGCTTTCTGTGCTCACACTTTCCGGTGACGCACCGCTTAGCTTTTCATGGTCGCCTTCCGGCACATTGTCATCAGCAACCGATACCACGGTTATAGCTACTCCCGGGTCGATAACGACTTACACGCTTACGGTGACTGACGGTAACGGCTTTACCGGTACAGCAACAACCTCCGTTTCCGTAAATCCTCTTCCTATCTCTTACGAGATTACCGGCAGCGGCACATATTGCTCGTCTTTACCGGGCAGGCATATTGGTCTCAGCTGGTCTGATACCGGTATCCGCTACCAGTTATATCTGAATGACACAGTTCTTGTTGGCGCTCCGTTAAATGGTGTTAACGATACCCTTGACTTCGGTCTCGATACTGCAGGTATATACACTGTGGTGGCTACCGATACAACGACGGGCTGCACCAGCGTAATGGAAGGCTTTGCAATTGTTACTGCTATTCCTACTGTTGTACCTACGGTAACGATTCTGCCAAGTATTGCGGATACTATATGTGAAGGTACACTGGTTTCCTTCTCTTATGATGAGACATTTGGCGGTGAACCTTCACTCCAATGGTCTGTCAACGGAACACCGATCAGCAGTTTTACTCCTACATACAGCTACGTCCCGGTTAACGGCGATGTGGTGAGCATTCGCATGATCAGTTCTGCTACTTGCGCCATACCAGATACCGTCACCGCATCACTGACGCTGTCCGTTTCGCATCACATGACACCTACAGTGTACATTTCTGTAAGTCCCAATGATACTGTGTGCGAAGGAACAGGAGTGACCATCACTGCCGCTCCAACCTTTGGTGGCACAGCTCCATCTTACCTGTGGATAAAGAACACATTGCCTGTTGACTCTACTAACTCATACTCGTTCATTCCTGCCAACGGTGACGACGTTTACTGCATCATGCAGAGCAACTATTTCTGTCGCACTACCACAAATGCATACAGCAATGTGGTGGCAATGACAGTTCTGAATCCGGCAACTTCTATACCTGCTGTTGATATTATCGCATTGCGTGGCACCAGCATAGGCCGCAACAAACCCGACACTTTAGTTGCAGTTGTAACCAATGGCGGCGTATCGCCTTCATACCAGTGGTATCTCAACGGAGCATTTGTGCCCGGAGCCACTACGGCAGTTTACATCAAGACAAGCTTTAACAACAAAGATTCGGTTAGCTGCATGGTGACGCGCAACGATGCGTGCGGCATGGCCACGTTCAATTCCGTGGTTATTTTGGTTAGTTCAGTTGGCGTGGCTCAGACCGGTGCGGCTGGAGATGTTAAGCTGATGCCCAACCCTAATAAAGGTACATTCAGCATCAAGGGTTCAACCGGCGCGACTGTAGATGAGAATGTAGCTATAGAAATCACTGATCTGCTCGGCCAGGTTGTATACAGGAATACTGTAGTTGCCCGCAATGGAAATATTGACGAACAGGTTAGCCTCAATAATACCGTTGCCAATGGTACTTACTTGCTGAACCTTCGCTCAGAAAGCGGAAACACTACTTTGCGCTTTGTTGTTGAACAATAGGGATTTTGATCAATAATTATTTCAAAAGCGGGCGGCCTCGGTTGCCCGCTTTTTTCATTTCCGCTCCATTTTC
>CAYNGS010000263.1:0-5026 GCA_964396625.1 uncultured Flavipsychrobacter sp. | reverse complement strand
TACAGAAATGCACTCAACTATCAGACGAAAAATTATTAAGAAAAAGTTTAAAAAAACAGGCTGAACAATAATTCTGGCATACTTATTGTTCTATTAATAAAAAAACCTTATGATCTCTATGCTGGTTACGCTGCGCGCGATGATCAAGTTCGGTCTTGTTTGCTTCATTGTATTTTCTGCGGTCTTTTTTATTCTCTTTTGTGGTGTCGCTAGCCTGTGTAATATGGTCTTCAGGAGGCTGCTTGCCCCCGATGATCACCGGGCATAGCCAATGTACCCCAAACAAGATACCCCCGAAATTACCCCTCCAAAGAGCAAACTAAATCTTCTACGGACCTGTCTGTATAAACAAAACCCGCTAATGTATAAACAGGTTCAGGCATTTGTCTTAATAGCATCGCTTATTGTTTCTGTTTCCTCACATGCACAGGTATGGCACTGGGCAAAGAAAGCCGGAGGAAACGGAAACGTGTCCGGTGGCAGCATAGATATAGATAAGGATGGTAACTCCTACATAGCCGGCACATTTTTTAATTCAGTTACACTGGGCTCAACAACGCTCGCCGCTCCCGGCCTCAATGCCGTCTTCATCGCCAGGTACGATATTAACGGCAACCTCGTATGGGCAAAGGTCGCGGCAAGTGCAGCGGCTATTGACGTGCACGGCATTTGTGTCGATAAGTCGGGCCATATTTCAGTAACAGGTATGTTTGTTGGCACTGGAGTATTTGGCGCAACCGCGCCCGTAAGCGTCGTTTCGACC
Source organism: uncultured Flavipsychrobacter sp. (assembly GCA_964396625.1). Lineage (GTDB taxonomy): Bacteria > Bacteroidota > Bacteroidia > Chitinophagales > Chitinophagaceae > Nemorincola. The sequence goes on along the minus strand of CAYNGS010000263.1, from coordinate 4,263 downwards.
GGAGATTTTGATGTGTTTGTAGCGCGCTATAGTGCAACAGGCGACATCGTCTGGGCACACAATACCGGTGACATAGGGTTCGACTATGCCGGAGCCATAAGTCACGATCATATTGGTAATGTGTATGTAACGGGATAGTTCCATATCACCTCATTTACCGGTTCTTCATCCAAGATCTTTGTAGCAAAATACGATACGGCCGGTGTCTGCATCTGGACAAGAACCCCCTACGTTTATGGCAACTTTCACCAGGGGAACAGTATAAAAACGGATAGTGCAGGCAATAGTTATTTCACAGGGCAATTTTTTAACTCACTTACGTTCGATTCGTCGGTCATACTTGATGCCGGTAATATAGAGGCCAATGTGTACCTGGGAAAAATAAATACCGATGGGGTTATTCAGTGGCTGCAGGAAGCAGGAGCCGCTTCGGGCTATACCGGGTCTAATGGCATAGACATCGACAAAGCAGGGAATGCCTATATCACCGGTTACTATAGGGGTGCTATTAATTTCGGCCCCATCGTTCTTACCGGCCCATCCGGCTTATCCTACGATATATTTATAGCAAAGTGCAATGCCGCCGGCGAATATGTCTGGGTCAACAAAGCCTTTGGACCCGGCACTACAGACAACGGGTCGGCAGTAAGTATCGACGAGGCGGGCAACTGTTATTTCGTGGGCACTTTCGGCCTTTCCATGACTTTTGGCGCTACAACGCTCACCAGCTCAGGCGCCCCGGATGTGTACGTAGCAAAAACCGACTCGCTGGGAACCTTTCTCTGGGCAACCCAATGTGGCGGCGATCTGAGTGTTGGTATAGCCGGCATCAGGGCCAACGCCATGGGTATTTTCGTTACAGGCGATTTCCAGGGCACAAGCAATTTCGGTCCGTCTCTGTCACTCACGCCAGACAGCACCACGACTAATGTGTATGTAGCAAGAATAAAAGGATACGCGTCTGAATCTGCGCCTGCCACTTTCGCGCCGGCATTTTCCGTCTTCCCAAACCCCGCAAACGATGTGATCAGGTTAAGAGGATTTAGCAGCGCCGCATCTTATATTATTCAGGATGCAGTCGGCAAAACAGTGCAGCAGGGCCCTGTAAACACGACCGGCAACATTAACGTAAGCAACTTGAAAAGTGGCGCCTACGTCGTCTCGCTGATCGGCGATGCCAATGGTCTCGTCTCTCGTCCTGTAAAATTCGTCAAGAATTGAGCGCCAGTTTTACAACCATCCCAAACACGGAAAGAGTATCCGGGAGTTAGCGCAGTGCATACTTAAGCCGTAGACGGTGATGTCTCAACCGGGTGCAATAGCTGAAGCAACGCCCAGTAAAAATTTTCATTGCCATCCTTAGTTGTGTCAAGGTACAAATAGGGTTCTATCAGTTCCAGTTCCATGAGGTAAAACTCATCGTCACGTATAATGCCGTCAACCCGGGTGTACAAAGCGCCCTTGCCGAACGCATGCACATAGGCTGCTGCACTTTCTAAATGCCGTTGGTCGGTCGTTGCCGCCTTGGTGCTGCCGCCATGGTAGTGCTGCACCCTGAAATCTCCTTCGCCGGGCATATTCAGAATACAGTGGCTGAACTTCCCATTGAAAAAAATAAAAGACCATTCACCCGCAAATATCTCTGCCATAAACGGCTGCGCCACATAGCTTTCGTCCTGCAACAATAGAGCGACGCCCGCTTGTTTTTCATTGATCTCATCGCGGCCTACGGTAATAATATTCTTTGCTCCGGCACTCACACACGGTTTCAATATCAGCCTTTCGGTCTGTAACTGGTCAAATAAAGGCAGCAGGTCAGCCCCACTACCCCGCTCCAAAAACAGGCTCGGCACTACACGCATTCCGCTGTTGTATATATCCTTCAGATAATGCTTGTCACTGTTCCATTTCACCATTTCCACAGGGTTCAGCAACTGCACCTCCATCAATTTCAGTGCATCCAGCCATACATAAAAATTATCTATATGCTGATGATAATCCCAGGGCGACTTTAGTATAGCAACATCATACTTCTTCCAGTCAACACCGGCATCGCTCCAAACCCTCCGCTCTATGTCCAGCCCCTTTTTCTGCAGAAAATCCAGCAACTCAGTCTCTTCGTCATGGTATCCTACAGAATACTTTCCATAGTCATGGCAACTGATATATGCGATCTTCATAACGGCAGTAAAACTTGACGCAAAAATAAACTTTCAGCAGGAGATTTTGCGTTGTGGCTTACCATTTACAGCCAGCATGATTCCTCTGAAGCCTCGTAGTTTTTTCACCGTAAAATACCGTGTTTTTCCCGGGACACGGCCTTTCAGCATCTGATATTTTCGCTTCTGTATTATCAACATATAAAATCAACTATATGAGCCATCGTCCGCAAGTACCGTCTCAGCATCCTAAAAAAGAAAAATTTTCAAATCTGAATGAAGGATTCAGCAAGTGGGCGTTTGCGCAGATTCCCTTCATAATAACTCAAATTATTGCGGTGTTGCTTGCATTTTGCTCTTTCCTGTATTACGTACATGATGGTGGCAAAGTGCTTACGGAGATAATTGATATTGATCAGACAGACAATTTGCTTTTCGTCGCCAATATTATTTTTTGCGGGTTCTGTATCGTTAAACTGATGATGATAATGAATGATAATGAAGACGGGGAATATAGATCCCAGAAAGTGTACAATCGGATATATAATACGATAATAAGTCAAAAAGAGCACGTGGTTTTACTGTTTAGAGCTAAGGGAGCGCTATATACTTTCAAAAAGTATTTTATTTGGTTTTGGATCATTACTGGGTTCCTGTATGTTTTCTTTCTGATCACACCACCAGGAAAACCTATCTACAAGCCTTTGCAGGAGCGATACACCGTAGTGAGCTACTTCGACCCTACTCCAGTGTCTGAAGAAAAAAAAGAGTGCAAAAATTGTGACAAAGTAATGCCGGTATACGCGGTAAAGATTGACACAGATACAGTGTTTGAGCAGCCAACTCCCGTAATTTACTCTTCCAGGCCCGACAGCCCTAGGATTGACACAATGAAGCGCGACCCTGCTATTACGGATAGATTAGCTGCTTTTAAAGACCGCGGCTTCTCCATGGCCCAATACACCTTTAACAACCTGGAAAGCATGTTTATCTTTTGGTGTTTTGCCATTTTAGGTATGAGCACCCGGCACCGGTTCAGTTATAAAAACCAGCGGTTGATATCACTTTCAATATTTATCATTGTTTTGCTAGAAGTCTCATTTCCGCTGTTCCTCGGATTGGCGGCAAATTGCCACGGTATCTACACGCGAAACCGGCTCATTAGTTACACCGTTTTGTTCGACGCGATAAGTGGCGTTGTAAATGCCCTCGCCGTAGCACTGTTGATCGCCCGGCTCGACAGTAAACTTATAGGGTTGCGATCGTCACTTATCTCTGTTTTATACGTATATGCTGCCGTGCAGCCATTGTTCGTTGTCTTTGAGTTACCGGAATATATTAATGAAGTCATTAAAGCCAGCGTCTTGCTTTTGGTATTTCTATTGAAGATATATTTCTTCTTCATTATTACATACGCCATCGAAACCGGGCGTTTACTCAATTATCTGTACTGCTACACGACGCTAGATGAGCGTGTTGATTCTGTGCTTCAAAACAATTATAAAATACAGATGGCAGAGCATGAGGGAGAGTACAAGTTTGATATTTACGACGAAGAGGTACATATATTCAAAGGGGAACTGGAAGTTGATAGTAAGGAAAAATGTCTTGAAATGATAGAGGAACTACAGGCCGGATCCGAAAAACCCGATCATTATCGTATTGTTGAAGTTGCTTCGTCGCAATATCTTCAGATCGTTATTAACGGCAAAGTGTGTTGTATCTCAGCACACGAAATATCATCTAAAAAGGAAGGGGATGACATGGCTGCCGATGCCCGGCAGATGATACCATACTGCCAGGTAATCATGGCATAACGCTGTCATCTAACGCCCTCTGCCCAGGTAAAGTCTAATATAATTCCAACAGGGAGGCTATTTCATTCCATTCCCAAAAAATCTCGCTACCTTTGCACCCATTTTGTAAGCTCGGATAGCTATATTCTGTAAGGTCTTAAAGTAATTTCTTCACTCGCAGACTTATGACTAACGACCAACGACTAACGACTAAAATGAACAAGTATAAAGAATTTAAGGGTTTGAATATGCCATCCATTGAGCAGGAATTTCTTGCCAAATGGAAGGACAATAAGACCTTCGAAAAT
>CAYNGS010000262.1:0-5037 GCA_964396625.1 uncultured Flavipsychrobacter sp. | reverse complement strand
ATTCCAGATAAAAAGCCAGAAAACCAAGATAAACGAATGGCTCAGTAACCGCACGCCGCTTGTGATGCCCTATGTTTTTGCGGGGGTGGCCATCAACCGCGGATATACCTTCAAGGTGCAATACTATCCCACCAATTTTATGAATCCCGACTATACCGACAGCAAGGGTAATCAACCCTATGCCGGCACGGAAGCACATTTAATATTATTCAGTTTGGGCTTTGCCATACCTTTGAGCAAACACCACGACATAATGAAGAAAGAGGTGTCTGAGTTGCCGACGATGTAAGCGTGCCTAAAACGACTGCCATTCACGATTGCTTTTTCGACAGCCTGCAGCTAATTAAACCCAAAATAAATATCAATTTCCCGAAAGTGGTTCAGAAAAAGACAATGGACGAGTTGGGGCGCAGAAGCCCGGAAGTGATCAAAGAGAGTGAAAAACATCCTATCCTGATCATACTTGATGATGTACGCAGCATGCACAATGTTGGGTCTGCCTTCCGCACCTGCGATGCTTTTGCGATTGAGGCCCTTTACCTCTGCGGCTACACACCGGCCCCGCCCCACCGCGATATTCACAAGACAGCATTAGGCGCCACCGAAACTGTAAGATGGAAAAATTTTGCGACCACTGCCGATGCGGTGGCGGACGCACGACAGGCCGGGTACAAGGTATTTGCCGTGGAGCAGGCGCATAACAGTATTCCGCTGCATGAACTGAAATGGGAAAACGAAAAGATAGCGCTGGTGTTTGGCAACGAGGTGACCGGTGTAAATGACGAGGTGCTGAAGGTTGCAGATGCGTGCATTGAGATACCACAGTGGGGTGCAAAACATTCGCTGAATATTTCGGTAAGCCTCGGGGTGGTGCTGTGGGAGCTGGTGAGGAAACCAAACCCCTGACCCTGAGAGGAACCAAATATCTGGCTTAATCAGAGACCTCAGCCCTATCCGGGAATTGACCGATTTATGACTTCGAAATTATTCATCACCAACACTAAAAAAATAAAAAGGAGGCCCCTGCCGGGGTTTAAGTTTTATGCTGGAATTACGACCTGTGTGCGAACATTGCAATAAATCACTACCGCCTGCGTCCGACGAGGCAATGGTTTGCACTTATGAATGTACTTTTTGCGGAACTGTGTGGACAATGTGCTGCACAATGTGTGCCCCAACTGCGGCGGAAACTTTGAAAAAAGGCCAATACGGACAAAGGAGAAATTGCAGAAAGACCCTCCGACCAATAGGACAATTTACAAACCGGTGAATACGGAGCAGTTTGGACAACTGCTGAACCGGTACAAGAATATTGCCCCAAACGAAAGATAGATTTGACAATCCCGAAGTTTCGCGATTGTCAAATCTATCTGGTTGAGGTAAACAGCAGTGTGAGAGAACTGAGTAAGTCCCTTTGGGACTCAGCATTTACAACACGCCCACATCGTAAGCCTGCTCGCCATGTATCGCGTTGTCAAGGCCTTTTACTTCTTCCTCCTCGCCCACTCTCACCTTAGTGACCAGGTTGATGGCCGCCAGCATGATGTAAGTGAACAGGAATGCGTAAATGCAGGCTACAACCACAGCAATAAGCTGGTGCATAAAGTAAGCCGTACCACCATATTTCAGCCCGTTTTCGGTACCGGCATTGATAGATTTCGCAGCAAATACACCCAGCAGTATGGTACCGAGGCAGCCGCCTATGCCATGCACACCCCAAACATCAAGCGCATCGTCCCAGCCCATTTTATTTTTGAGGTGCACTGCAAGATAGCATACGCCGCCAGAAGCAATACCTATGACCACCGCCGCATTCAACGACACGAAGCCAGCGGCAGGCGTTATCGTAGCAAGACCTGCAACCGCGCCGGTCAGCAGCCCAACGAATTTCGGTTTTTTCACGAGGCTCCATTCGATGACCAGCCATGTGATGCCGGCAAAAGAAGCCGCCACATCTGTGTTGATAAATGCCTGCCCGGTTATAGCATCTACATCCAGTTCACTGCCGGCATTGAAACCATACCAGCCGAACCATAACAGGCCGGTACCAATAGCTATGAGCGGTATGCTGTTGGGCGGCGACTCCCTGTCCTGGCGTTTGCCAACGTATATTACAGATGCAAGTGCCGCAAACCCTGCCGTGGCATGCACCACGATGCCACCTGCGAAATCGCGCACACCCCACTGGGCCAGAAGCCCGCCACCCCAAACCATGTGGGCGAAAGGATAGTATACCAATACCTGCCAAAGAACCAGGAAAATGAGGTACGACTTGAACGTCACGCGATTCACAAATGCGCCGGTGATAAGCGCCGGCGTAATGATGGCAAACATCATCTGGTAGGCGAAGAACACGAACTCAGGGATCTTAGGATTGCCGGGGAATGGCGTATTCAGGCTGACGCCGTGCATAAACGCCTTGTGAAAATCGCCTATGACACCGCCCAGCTCGTTGCCGCTGAAACAGAGTGAGTAACCGCAGACATACCACATGATGGTGGTGATACCCATAGATACGAAACTCTGGATCATGATGCCCAGGATGTTTCGCCTGCCCGCGAGGCCGCCGTAAAAGAACGCGAGGCCGGGGGTCATTAACATAACAAGACTTGTGGCGAGGAGCATGAAGCCCGTACTGCCTGTGTCGAATGCTGCCATAGATGTATATTTTGTTTTGATTAAAAATCCTGAGTTCCGAAGTAATTTTCAACGAGTCAGCGAGCCTTTATGGTCAGCTCATCTTTACAACAAATCCCGAGTCAATCCTATCCTCAACGAATGCGAACCGCTTACTCCCACGGAGCACCGGCTATCTCTCTTTTCTTGGTCTTAACGCCTCTCAGCAGATCGAACGTGACACCTGCATTTACCATTACCTCAAAGCGGTAGTTATTCAGGTAGCCATCGTAGTTAAAGATATACTGATCCTTGTCCATTTGCAAGCGGCGGCCTTCCAGCCGTATATATGATTCATCTGTTGGCTTGTATTCCAGCCCACCGGTTATGCCCCACAGTTTGTAGCCGGTCTGCTTGCCGGTATAGTCTGTAATAATTGCCGACATATAGCCGTCCGGGTCCTGGAATATCTCCCCGCGCGCATAGACCGCAAATTTGCCTGTCCACTGGTACTTAACCGTAGCTAAGGCGCTGTACATGCCAACGGTCTTGGTTCCGGTTGCGATGTCTGAGTGCTGCTGCAGACAATAGTCCGCCCCTACCTGCAGCTTTATTTTCTTGTATTGGTAGTTAAAAAACACATTCTGTGCGATGCGCAGGTGGCTGACCGAGTCGCCGGGCCGCGAATCGTCGCCAATGTAGTTGGTATACCCGAAACCGCCATTATCATTAAGGGCATAGGTCACGCCCATTCCGAATGATTTCTTATTGTTGTTGTCCACAAACACATTGTAGCCATTGAGCAGAAAAAGGTTGATCTCCAGTTTTTTTGTGGGGTCGAAGTTGAGCCTTACGCCGCTTTCATAAAAAGGCTCGTAATAGGTTCCCACAGCAACGGAACTGGTCAGGTTCTCTGATGGCAAAAGGAACTCGGTGCCAAAGTGCGTCCGGAAGAAGCCGGCGTCTATCCATAATTTGCTGTACACCTTAAAGCCCACATGCGCTTCCATCAGGTTGCCGTAGGGAGCAGGCGCCCACGACGAGCTTGCAATATCGCCGAAATGGAGCGCCGCCATAGCACGAACCTTGTCAGCATTATACTGGAATGCTACCTGGGCGGTATTTAAAGAAGGGCTGTTGCTGCGCGGAGAAATCGTAGGGAATTTCTGAAAGTTCCCGGGCCCCACGGAATCTGTATAATAAGCGTAATAAGCGTCGATATATGTGGTTATGGAAAAAGTTGAGATCGTATCGATCTTTTGGGCGCCGCTGCGCTCCCCGAGCAAAACAAAGGCTATTAAAACTATTAACCGGAAACTCTTGTTGCTCAATGCTGCCATCGCCCGATTTGGAGTGAATAACAAACATATAAAGAAAACTTTTAAAAGTCAAGTGTAAATTGTTTCTTATAGATGTGCCCGTCTGCTCTATTTCGGCCCGTCTGCTTCCATGCAGGAGCCGCGGGTGATGACCTCGCTTTTCAAATAACGGTTCCCCTTGAATGCCTTGACCACAAACTCATACGTGCCCCGCTCATCCAACCGGGTAAATATGATGCTGGTGACGCGGGGCTTGAGTGACTCTGTAAACCATTTGTCGGTGTATTTATCATCCTTTATCCACGCCGTATCTATTCTCCGCCTCGCTATCTCATAATGATCGGCCCAGGGAGCAAAGAATGAAAGCTCCTGCTTATCACAGTGCCCTGCCGGACTCAGATTTTCGATCTTCAGCGTAGGTTTTACACCCAGGGTCGCATCCTCGGTAATATCCGGAGTTGCCTTTCCACTTTGCCCCATAGCTATCCGGGGCAGCAGTGAAACAATAATTAAAACGATGCTCTTTTTCATCATGTCCTGAAACCTGTTCCTCAAATTTAAAATGAAATTTCGATTTACAGTGAGGCGAACAAATTTACTAGTCAACCAATCAACCAACCCCTACCCTCTTTTTCCCAATTCTATCACTTCGCACTGCTTCATGTCTTTGCCGTCTATTACAAAGCGGATGATGGTGCGCACTTTATGCCAGCCGCTATTGCCGGCAGCACCGGGATTCATATGCAGGCATTTGAGCTTATCGTCATAGATCACTTTGAGAATGTGTGAATGACCGCAAATAAATAGCTGCGGTGGGTTTGCGTATAATTCTGCCCTGATCTGCGGTGAGTACCTGCCCGGGTAGCCGCCGATGTGCGTCATCAGCACTTCCACTTCCTCGCATCTGAATCTAAGTTTCTCTGGGAATTCACTCCTGATGTCGTAGCCGTCAATGTTGCCGTAGACGCCTCTTATAGGTTTAAAAGCTTTCAGCCTGTCTGCAATCTCCGCAGTACCAAAATCACCGGCATGCCATATCTCATCGCATTTTTCGAAGTGTGTGAAAACACTTTCGTCGAGATAATTATGCGTGTCTGATATG
>CAYNGS010000261.1:0-5043 GCA_964396625.1 uncultured Flavipsychrobacter sp. | reverse complement strand
TTGCCCTCACGGCTAAAGACCGGGTGAGTAATAAAAAAATAGTTGTTGAATAAAAAACCGGATTCTATACATGAAAATGTGCATTTCATTCAAGTCGGCTCTGCTGACCATAAGTTTCGCAGTACTAAATCTCCATGCGTTTGCTCTAGGCACGTGGGTGCCGCTTGCTAATCCCGCCCCCTCGGGATCGGGTGGGGTAATGATACTGCTCTCTGATGGAACAGTGCTTGCCAAGAGTGGTGGTGCGGCATATGGGAATTCATGGAACCGGCTTACCCCCGATATCCACGGCAGTTACATTAATGGTACATGGACCACGGTAGATACTATGTTCAGTACCCGCCTGTACTTCGCTTGCCAGGTGCTGAAAGACGGCCGTCTATACGTTGCCGGTGGCGAGTATGGATCGGGCAGGGCTACTGTGGAATTGTTCAATCCGCGTACGGGACACTGGGTTCCGGCACCGTCAATGAGCGGTGGCGATGAAATTATTGATGGCCCGTCCGAAATACTGCCGGACGGCAGGGTATTGCAGGCCTATTTCCCGGCTACCGCCAGCTACAACTGCAAGATATTTGACCCCGCCAGCAATATCTATTTTCCGGGGCCCGCAACGATCGGCTCTTTCGATGAATCAACATGGATGAAATTACCGGACAACAGCATCTTATATGTCCGCCCTCATGTCGACACATCGGAGCGGTACATACCATCGCTAAACATGTGGGTGACCGACGGTGCAGTGCCGGTGCCGCTCTATGACTCGTTTGACGGGGAGACGGGCCCGGCATTCCTTTTGCCCGATGGGCGGGCGTTTTTCACAGGCTCGCCTGGCACAAGTGCTTATTATACGCCTTCGGGCACGGCAAGTCCGGGCACTTGGGCAGCGGGGCCAGTTATGCCGGGCAGCCAGGGCGTACCCGATGCCGCGGGAGCGATGATGGTTAACGGGAAAATTCTCCTTGCTGTATCGTTTGTGCCTTATGGGCCGGGCGTGTACCCGTCTCCTACCGGCTTTTTTGAGTTCGACTATCTCACTAATACATTTACCGGCATCACGGTTCCGGGCGGCGGCATCAGTATCGCAGAGCCCTGTTACTACACCGATATGCTGGACCTGCCGGATGGATCAATATTGCTGGGCAATCAGGGGTCGGCCCAATACTATGAGTACGTTCCGGATGGGGCGCCCCTTGCTGCCGGGAAACCTGTTATCAGCAATGTTATAAAAATAGCCTGCGATACCTATAAGATCACCGGCACTCAGTTTAATGGCATCACTGAGGGGGCAAGTTATGGCGACGACTGGCAAATGGCCTCAAATTATCCGATCGTCCGCTTGTCGGCTGGTGGTAATGTGTATTATGCGTTTTCGTTTAAATGGAATTCGACCGGCGTGATGAGAGGCAGCGCTCCCGACACCGCATTTTTTGTTTTACCGGCAGGGCTGCCCAATGGCACCTATGATCTCGAGGTGGTGGCAAACGGCAATCCGTCGAGTCCTCATACGTTTACAACCTGTAACCCGGCTCTCGGAGTAGAGCAGCCGGTCTCCGACAAGGGATCAATACATGTCTACCCGAATCCCGCATCAGGCCAGGCCACGGTGGTGTTCAATGCCGTGCAAGCCGGGAATTTCGAAATGAAAATGCTGGATGTGTTTGGCAGGGTGGTGCGTCAAAAACAGTTTGACGCCACCAACGGAGAAAACAAACAGATCATTGATCTTAGCGGAATCGCTCGCGGTATTTATACTGTCGTGCTCAATTCTGAAGATGCGGCGTACAAAACAAGGCTTGTTGTCGAGTAGGCAATTTCATTTCATTGTCTAACGGCGGCCTCCCGACGATGGCGCTCTTGCCGGCGCCGACCGAACAGGCGCGGTGTTGCGCGGTGCGAAAGATGGCGCCCTCATTGGTTGTTGCTGCCTATTGTATTGCTGCACAGGTGCCGGACTGGTTCTCGGGTGCGACCAGGCAGGTGATTGCCGCTGCATATTTTGGTTGAATGGGCGAGGCTCATCCTGCCGGGTACTCATAGGCTGCGGCCGGTTGATCTGCACCGGTGCAGGCGCACGCATAACGTTAGCAGGCCTGGGGCGACTACCACCAGCAGGCGCCGGTTCAAATCTCGATGGTTTATAGATGTTAACTGCGCTACCCGAAACCCGGTCTGCACCACGCTGGGAAGCGTATGAAAGATGGTAAACCTGCACGGGTCTGTGTGTTACCGCTTCTATCTCCGCAGGCCGTGGCCCGGAAACGTACGACCTGTTATTGACGGCAACAGTATTTCTCACGATCGTTGTTCGCTCAATGAGCGTGTGCTTGTATAGCGGGCCGTGAAAGAAATAACCCCGCCAGATATTCAGATAGTGATCGCGGTGCAAATGGCGCGGATGCATAAATATCCACCAGTCCTCGGGGCATGAGTAGGCCATGCCGAGTTCCCACGCGAACCCGGGGTAAAGAGGCGCCCAGCCGCAATAACCATCACCCCAACGCCACGCCACCCAGCCGGGACCCCACTCGTAACCGGGCACCCAAACCCAGCCATAGAAATCATTGTATATCCAGCGTCCGTAGTGGAAGCATGCCCAACCCCAGGCGTAGTCGGATACCCACGTATTGCCATACTCGGTCATAGCCCAGTAACCATCTGTCCAGTACGGCTGAAATTCTCCATCAACATTTGGTACCCACACATATCCGTTTGCCGAGTCCTCTATCCATTGGCCATAGGGCGACAAAGCATCATAAAATTCCTGGTAGGATACCGTTACGTCCTGCGCGCATGCCTTGCCTGGGAAAAAATGAACGGATGCAAAAAGCAAAAACACGAGGACGGTCCTATTTAAAATGTTCGAAAGGTAGACGCGGCTGACAAATGATCCCTTTTTTCTCATGATCTGTATGGTTTTGACTCAATCAAAAATAATTCCCGATCACGTGCTACGGAATGTTTTTAGTCAACATTTCCGGTGACCCCTATCAGCTTGATATTTAGAAAGTGTAGTCGACAGACTTTATCAAAATTATTAATTAGTTGCTGAACGTCAAAATGCACAAAAAAAGCGGCCGCTATATCAGCGGCCGCTTTCCATGCGCAGACATATCTGCTATAGTATCGTCCAGGTTTTATCGCCTGAAAGTATTTTATCGAGCGATGGTTTGCCCTTGCGTGCAACCAGTTCATCTATCTGATCCTGCATTGACTGCTCATATGTAGAGCGGGTTTCGGAATAGATAACACCGAAAGGACGTGGGAAATCAACGCCGTTGTATGCTGTATCAAAGAAGCTGGCGATTATGTGCGCCTTTGTCTTATCATGCTCGTCGTGCACCCAAAGGTCATTTACAGATGCGCCCTCTTCTTTCAGGTTCACGATCACCGGCGTCACGCCATCAAGCTTTATGCCTTTATCTCCGCCATTGCCAAAGATGAGTGGCTTGCCATGTTCGAGGTATATCGATTGTTCCTGCTTCGTTTCTTTTTCGGAATAGGCGAAGAAAGTTCCATCATTGAACACGGGGCAGTTCTGGTAGATCTCTACAAACGAAGTACCCTCGTGGTCATTCGCCCGCTTCAGCACCATTTGCATATGCTTCGGGTCGCGGTCAAGTGAGCGGGCAACAAATGTGCTCCTTGCGCCGAGGGCCAGTTCGCTTGGGTTAAATGGTTCTTCTACCGAACCGTACGGAGTTGATTTTGCGACCTTTCCCTTACCGGAGGTAGGGGAGTACTGGCCCTTTGTCAAACCATATATCTCATTGTTGAAAACAAGGTAATTGAGGTCGAAGTTCTTACGCATCAGGTGAATGAAGTGGTTACCACCGATCGAGAATGCATCACCATCGCCGGATACCATCCATACGCTCAGTTTAGGGTTGAGCGCCTTTACACCCGACGCTATCGCTGCTGCCCTGCCGTGTATGCTATGCATGCCGTAGGTATCCATGTAGTAGGTAAATCTCGCCGCACAACCAATACCTGATATGAAAACGATATCTTCTTTCGGTACGCCAAAGTCCGGGAATACCGTTTGTACCTGCTTTAATATAGAGTAGTCGCCACAACCAGGGCACCATTTCACTTCCTGGTTCGATGCAAAATCTTTTGCTGTCAGTTTTGGCGCTGCTTCCTGTTCTGCTATAGTAGTCATTTATTATTATTTAAGGATTTCGAGAATTTTGTTTTTGAGTTCGCTCGTCGTAAATGGCAGTCCCTGCACCTTTGAGTAGCCGATGGCAGGCAGCAGATACTTGGCCCTGATCAGCTGCAATAACTGGCCGCAGTTCATTTCGGGTATCAATATGTGCTCATAGCTGCTCAGCAATGCACCCAGATTATTCGGGAAGGGATTGATATGATGCAGGTGAACGTGAGCTACCTCGTGGCCTTCATCGATCAGTTCGCGTACAGCGGTCTTAATCGCGCCGCTTGTCGATCCCCAGCCCAGCACGAGTACCTTGCCGCTTTCCTTACCACTGTCCGGTTTTATGGCGGGCAGGTAGTCTGCTATCTTCTGAATTTTCTCGGCGCGGATCCGCGTCATTGTCTCGTGGTTCTTCGCGTCGTACGATACGTTGCCGGTCTCATTTTGTTTTTCAAGACCACCGATTCGGTGCATCAGTTCCTTTGTACCGGGCTTCACCCATGGGCGCGAAAGTTTCTCATCGCGCTTGTAAGGCATGAACGTGCCGCCGGGATTATTATTTTCTGTCGCGAATTTTACCTTTATCGGCTTCAGGTCTGCCGCACTCGGGAAGCGCCATGGCTCTGACCCGTTGGCTATATAACCATCCGTAAGTACGATAACCGGTGTCATATGCTCAACGGCGATACGGGTGGCTTCAAGCACCGTATCGAAGCAGTCTGCAGGTGAAGAAGCTGCGATCACGGGCAGTGGACCTTCGCCATGCCTGCCGTACATGGCCTGCATCAGGTCGCTCTGCTCGGTTTTTGTAGGGAGCCCGGTAGATGGGCCTCCGCGTTGAATATCTATTATCAGTAGTGGTATCTCAAGAATAGTTGCAAGCCCGA
>CAYNGS010000260.1:0-5073 GCA_964396625.1 uncultured Flavipsychrobacter sp. | reverse complement strand
GGCCACTGTGATTCCTGACTGGCCGGGACCCCATTGGGTCATGAAGCAGGTCCCTGTTTTTCCGCATGCCGACAAAGAAACATTTGTTATCACCCGCACACCACGACCAGCAATCGGAAAAACTACTTTTTACACCGGTGATCTGAAAAATCTCGTGTTGTCGCTGAAAAGTAAAGAAGGGAAGCATATATTTATAGACGGTGGTGCGCAGATCGTGAACGAACTTTTGCAGGGCAGCCTGATCGATGAGTGCTACATATCCATCATCCCTGTGTTACTGGGTCAGGGCATAAGATTGTTTAGCGACGGCAGGCCCGAACAGAAACTTCAGCTTGTCGGTTTCCGATCCTTTGAGAAAGGATTGGTTCAGCTTCACTATACCATTAAGGTCGCAGACTAAGGAAATTCGGAAAAACACAGATCATGTTTACAAAGTTCAGAGAACGGATACTAAAAACCCTGCACATTCCCGAAACAGAATGTGACGAGTTCTTTGCTACCGCAAAAACGATTGAATATCTGAGGCCAAAAGAGTACTTCGTAAAAGAGAACGAGACTGCCAGGAGACTCGCTTTCGTAAACAAAGGAGCACTGCGGATGTTCTACATTTCGCCTGCAGGCAAAGAAATAAACACACGCTTCTTCCTCGAAAACGACTTCGCCGTAGCCTATCAGAGCTTCCTGCTCCAGCAGCCTGGCAAATATTTTATCCAGGCCTTGAAAGACTGCGAGTTGGTAACCATACCCCACAGCACCCTGATGAATGCATATGAGCATTCCGATCTGTGGAACAAATTTGGAAGGATAATTGCCGAGAAAAGTTTCATAGCGGCCGAAAGGCGCAACGAATCATTATTGTTTCTGAATGCAGAAGAGCGTTACCTCGAACTGGAACAAAAAAATCCAAGAATACTCGAACAGGTGCCGCTCTACCACATAGCCTCCTACATTGGTATAGAGCGGGAGAGCCTCAGCCGGTTAAGAAAAAAAATATCATTGCCCGGTAAGATTGTAACATAGGTCAATTTTTGTTTCTGCGGGTTGTCACAGATTTGTGCTGCAAAAATAATAGCAGTATGAAAACAGACATAATTATCACCAAACTGAAAACTGCATTTGACAACGCACTTGAAACAGTTGAGGCAATAAACGAAAAAACATTCTTTCACAAACACTCAGAAGAAAAATGGTCCGTCGCCGAAAATCTGCAGCACCTGTCACTGACACTGATACCGATAAATAATCTCCTTGCGCACCCACCGGCCATGATCGAACGCTGGGGTGCATCCGGCCGGGCCTCCCGCACCCCTGAGCACCTGATGCAAGACTACATCAACGCTATCAGCCGGCAATCATGGAAGGCTATGCTGCCATTTATACCCGAACTGGAAAACAAACCAGTCGGCTACCCCGGTCTGCACGCCGCCACCAACAAAGAAAAAACGGATGAATTCTATGCGCTTACGGGTAGCCAGGTCACCTCGCTCCCTAAGAAGATGATCATTCACTATAATACCACCAAGAAAAACATTATTGAGACCTTCCGCACGCAAAGCGACCTTGTTATCGGTCGCCTCCCGGGCCTCACCGACCACGATCTTGATAATTATCAGTTACCACTACCCTACATGGGCCTCGTAACCTTGGAAGAGATGCTGTATTTCACCGCGTCTCACGTGGCACACCACATCGATATCGTGAAGCAGATTTCCTCACCGGAGCTTTAATTTACCATCCGGGCCCGGGAGCCTTCGCTCCGTTCCCTATACAGCTCGAAAGCATAACCAATGCTTAACAAAATTTGCATGTCCATGCAAAAACCATCTCCGGGCCTCCCTCGTATAATAACAGATACAGTGATGTTTTATTTGTTATTAATTGACTTTCTGCTAAGCATAAAATCACACGGGGAAGCCGAAAACCGCCAAGAGTAGGCATAAACAATAAACTTGAATTTTATGAGAATCGTAATGCAAATGAAATGGGATGGTGTCACACCCGAACAGTACAACTCTATGCGGCAATCAGTTCATTGGGAAGGCAATGTTCCCCAGGGCGCCGTATTTCATGTAGCCGGCTTCCACGACAACGCTATTCATGTTACAGACATTTGGGAATCTGCTGAAGACTTCAACAATTTTGCGCAGAGTCGCCTCATACCCGGAGCTATTAAGGCGGAGATCAAAGGCCAGCCACAGGTAGAACTGTTCCCCATGCACGCAATATTCATTCCGGCCCTCGAACGCGTAAACTAATTAAATACCAACTCAAACAAAAACAGACTCGCATAAAAATAACCTTGCAAATTGCAGGGTTATTTTTCATGTACGCACAAAAGCATAACATACAATTGATATTTCGCAACATAGCAGAGTAAAAAAACTTCAAAAATAATTTGCGTAGTTAAATAACTACACTTATATTTGTAGTCAAATAGCTACGCAATGAATCTAAGACGCGATGTTTTCCAGGCCATAGCAGACCCTACCCGGCGGGCTATCCTTCTGCTTATAGCCTCCCAGTCTATGACGGCCGGAGCCATAGCAGCCAACTTTGATACCGCCAGGCCTACCGTTTCAAAACATCTCCAGATTCTTGCCGAGTGCGATTTGATCAGGCAAGAACAAAATGGCAGAGAAATTTATTATCACTTAAATCCAAAAAAAATGAAAGAAATAGCCGACTTTATCGAACCGTTCCGCAAGATGTGGGACGACAGGTTTAACCAATTGGAATCCGTAATGAAAAAATTTAAATCAAAAAAATAGACAACTATGGAACAGAAAACAAAGATCAATGCCGAAGAAGGCAAACAGGATTTGACCATCACCCGGGAATTCGATCTGCCGCTGGAGTTACTATTTAAAGCACATGCGGAGTCAGAATTTATTGAACAATGGATGGGCACAAAAGTGCTGAAACTGGAAGGCAAAAAGCACGGCAGCTACCAGTATGAAACAACCGATCCGCAGGGAAAAGTGATTTTTGGTGCCAATGGGGTCATACACGAGTTTAGCCCCAACCGCAAGATCACGCGCACGTTCGAAATGGACAACGCGCCATTTGGCGTTCAGCTCGAGGTCTACGAGTTCGAAAAACTCACCGACAATACGAGCAGGCTCAAAATGCATGTTATATATGAGTCTGGCGCACTGAGAGACCAGGTCCTGCAGATGCCCTTCGCACAGGGCCTTAACTGGGCCCATAACCGCCTCGAAGAGGTAATGAGTAAATCAAAATAAGTCAATATGACAAAAAGAAATAAGATCATCTACTGGATCGCTACCATCTGGCTGGCATTAGGAATGGTGTCAACCGGTGCTGTTCAATTGTTCAAAGGCAAGGAAGGCCAGGGGGGCGCCGACATGGTCACCCACCTTGGCTTCCCATTGTACCTCCTTACGATACTCGGCGTCTGGAAGATACTCGGAGTTATCGCCGTGCTGATTCCAAAATTTCCGCTGCTAAAGGAATGGGCTTATGCAGGATTTTTCTTCACCGTTACCGGGGCTGCCTTCTCGCATATTGCCGTAGGCGATCCTGTGAAGGAAATAGCGCCCTCCATGTTGCTGCTGGTGCTCACAGTGGCATCGTGGTATTTCCGGCCTGCAGACAGAAAGATCATTCCGGCAAATCAATAAAACTCGTAAAGCATCGTTATATTGCTGTGGCATTATCTTTGTACATACGATCGCGCAGCTATACTAACACACAACCGGTAAAACAAAATGTTACGTACAGTCCCGTTCCTTTTATTTGATGGCAATTGTGCAGAAGCGATGACATTTTATCACCAGTGTCTCGGTGGCGAGCTCATGCTCACGAAACTCGGCGAAACACCTATGAAAGCACAGTTTCCCATTGAAAAGCACGAAAGGATCATCAACGCGCAGCTAAAAAGCGGCGCAATAGAAATTTCAGCCACAGATTGGATGGCGTCACCGGTATTCGATCCGAAACCCGGCAATACCTTTGCTATATTTGTCATCGGCAGCTCCTATGACGAGCTGAAATTAGTTTTTGATAAGCTGGCTGTGGGCGCAGAGCAAAGCCGGTTTCAGGCGCTGCATGAGATGCCATTTGGAACCTATGGACAGTTTTATGATAAATATGGTGTCCAATGGATATTTAAGGCGTAGAAGTTTGCCATTGATAAAACCGACAATGCAAAAAGCAATAAAATGAATGCAACAAATCCCAAGGTCGATTGGTTTTTCGATAAACCAACAAACTGGCAGGCAGAATATGGAAAACTGCGCAAGATCATTCTCGACTGCGGCCTCACCGAGGAACTGAAGTGGGGTGTCCCCTGTTATACTTTTCAGGGCAAGAACGTGGTGCTGATACATGGGTTTAAAGAATATTGCGCGATCCTATTTCACAAAGGTGTATTGTTAAATGACCCCAACGGCATACTCATCCAGCAAACAGAGCTTGTGCAGGCCGCACGGCAAGTGCGGTTCACCAGTGCGAAAGAAATAGTGAAGATGGCCCCCGTCATCAAGTCCTATGTCTACGAGGCTATCGAAGTAGAAAAGGCCGGCCTGAAAGTGAAATTGAAAAAGACCGAGGAATTCGCAATTCCCGAAGAATTCCAAACACAATTAGATAAAAAAGCCGCCCTCAAAAAAGCTTTTTATGCCCTGACACCGGGCCGTCAGAGGGCATACATCTTTTATTTTTCCGCTCCCAAACTGACCAAAACCCGCGAGGCCAGGGTCGAAAAATCCATACCACAGATTCTCGCCGGAAAAGGCCTTGACGATTAGTGAGCACGACAAAATATGGCAACCACAAGCAACGGAAAGCAAAAAATACAAAATGGCTGAAACTGATAACGATACTTCAGGCAGGGAACAAAGCACATCCGTATTACTGGATGCACCGGTAGAATTGGTTTGGGAAGTGTGGACAAAACCAGAGCACATCAAGCATTGGTGGGGTCCCGACGGCTTTACCAACACCATAGACGTTATGCAGGTAGAGCCCGGAGGCCAGTGGATTTTCACCATGCTTGGACCCGACGGCACGAATTACCCCAATAAAACAATTTTCAGAGAGGTTGTAAAGCAC
>CAYNGS010000259.1:0-5090 GCA_964396625.1 uncultured Flavipsychrobacter sp. | reverse complement strand
GGCCCGTGTACTGCTTAGCCGCATTCTTCGCCCAATACACGCCCATGCCATACGTGATGATGCAAATTGACGCGCCTTCGTCTACCGCATCCTGCGATGCTTCCAACACAACGGCGCCCTTGCCCAGCGGCAAGATGTAGTCGCGGTCGGGCTCAATGGTTTTAGCTTCCTCAGTACCCGGAACCTTACTCCAATACAGACCCTTATGCTCGAGCATTACCACCGGGTTGCCATCGAGAAAGGCAGCTTTAATAAGCCCCTTGATGTCGGCAGCATTGCTGGGGTAGGCGATCTTAATACCTTTTATAGTGGCAAGCGTGCTTTCCACACTGCCGCTATGATACGGGCCGCCACCGCCATACGCGCCGATGGGTACTCTTAAGATCATGGAAATGGGAAACTTGCCGCAACTGAGGTAACACGACTTGCTGATCTCGGTAACCAATTGGTTCAGCCCCGGATAAATATAGTCGGCAAACTGTACCTCCACTATCGGTTTCAACCCTACAGCGTTCATGCCAATGGTAGAGCCAACTATGTATGCTTCCTGGATAGCGGTGTTAAAGACCCTGTTATCACCGAACTTATCTGCAAGTGTAGCAGCTTCCCGGAACACGCCGCCAAGGCGCTTGCCAACATCCTGGCCGTAAAAAAGCGCTTCAGGATAGTCCTGCAATATTTCTTCAACGGCGTGGAGTGCAGCATCTACCATCACCACCTTTTCACGCCCGGCAGGACAGCGGTCACCTTGTTCCGCTGTAACCGGGGTGGGAACGTAAATATGGTCGGCCACAGTGGCGGGCTCCGGCTCCGGCGACGCCACAGCGGCATCGAATTCGCTTTGGGCGAACGCCTTTTGTTCTTCTTCTATTTTGTCAAGCTCTATAAGTTTCAGCCCGTGATCTGCTGCCAGCAATTTCCTGAGTTTTGGACCCGGATCGTCCTGCGCGTGTTTCGCGAGATCCTCCGGCGTACGGTACCACTCCTTCCTTACACCCGAGGTGTGATGCCCGAGCAGCGGAACCCTGGCATGCACCAGCATGGGCCGCCTGTTCTTGCGCACCCACGCTATAGCAGTGCCCATGGCATTGTATGACTCGGTAAAATCGCTGCCGTTTACGCGTATGCGCTCCATTCCTTTGAACCCTGCTGCAAATTCATAGGCGTCCATCGTCCGGGCCTCGTCGCTGCTTACCGATATACCCCAGTCATTGTCCTGTACGAGATAAATAACAGGCAATTGCTTCAACACTGCAAACTGGAATGCTTCTCCTACCTCGCCTTCGGTAACGCTTCCGTCGCCAAGTGAACAGATTGTAACAGGAGGAACCGGATAGTCTGACAGTTTTTGTTTTTCGCGGTATTGTATGCCCTGCGCTATGCCTGTGGTCGGTATGGCCTGCATGCCGGTAGCGCTGCTTTGGTGTATGATGCCCGGAAACCCTTCCCTTTTGCTGTTGGGGTGATTATAATATTCGCGGCCGCCGGTGAAAGGGTCGCCGCCCTTTGCCAGCAGTTGCAGCATCAGTTCGTAAGGCCGGTATCCCATACCCAGCATCAGGCTTTCGTCGCGGTAATACGGACTTACAAAGTCGCAGGGTTTGAGCAGGAAAGCCGTTGCCAGCTGAATGGCTTCGTGGCCGCGGGAGGTACTATGAACATATTTACAGATCTGCCGGTTAGCGTCATATATTTCCGCCATTGCCCTGGCGGTCATCATCAACCTGTAAGCCTTCAGCAATAATTCTTTTGACAGCATGGTCGCATTTACCCTGTATGGGCTGGCAAAAGTAAGGTAAAAGGCGAAAAGTTATAGCCTGCTCGCGTAGGTAAGGTTGTAACAACGATTTATGTGTTATGTAGCCCGGGTTAACGTTATTTAACATGCGCAGTGCACTTGCCGGCATTCATTTGCGTTAAAGTGTAAAATGTTTTTTAGGCTTTTCATTTCTATAAGTGGATAGAAGGTTTATTTTTGTTTCGCTAAAAGGCACACTATGCAACTTGACTTCAAAAAACTGAAAGTAGATATTATCGCTGTTGTAGGCTTTGCTGTATTGTCATTGATGTATTGTTACCCCCAGTTGCAGGGCAAAAAGCTGAGTCAGCACGATAATATAAACTGGCAGGGTATGGCCCGCGAGGCCATGGCTTACCACGACTCTACCGGGAAGGATGTATTATGGTCAAACAGTATGTTTGGTGGAATGCCGTCATATACCACATTTATGGCGGCCACAAATGTAAATTACCCCATCTATATCCAGACTTTTTTGGAGCAGGTGGGTGTGCCTGCATGCTTCTTTTTTATCGCTATGTTGTGCTTTTATATACTGATGCGGGTATTGGGAGTGAATAAGTGGCTGAGCATGATAGGGGCGATCGCATATGCATTCTCTTCTTACAACGCAATTATTATCGGTGTCGGGCACGATACAAAAATGTTGACGTTGGGGTATTTGCCGGCAGCGCTGGCCGGTTTTTATCTCATTTACCAGGAGAAATGGCTCGCGGGCGCTGCAACGCTCGGCATATCGCTGGCACTTATATTCAGCAATGCCCACTTCCAGGTTATCTATTATTCCATCTTCATGTTTGTGTCGTTTGCAGTGGTTTTGTTCTTTGTGGCATTGAAGGACGGCCGGCTGAAATCATTTTTTATCTCCTCAGCCATTGCGCTTGGCTGCGTGGGCCTCGGTGTTGGCCCAAGCCTCGGATCAATACTCACGACCAGTGAATACTCAAAGGAAACCATGCGGGGTGGCTCAAGTGAACTCTCCGGCCACGATAAGAAAACAAATGGCGGACTGGATAAGGAATATGCGTTCCGGTGGAGCAATGGGATTGGCGAAACTTTTTGCCTGATGATCCCATACTTATATGGCGGGGCATCGGGAGAAGGTGCTGATAAGGCCCCCAAGACCTCTGAAGCCATTGGTGGCAGCGCTGAGCAACTGCCGCTGTATTGGGGCCCTCAGCCATTTTTAGGTGGGCCCGTTTTCTTTGGGGCTGTTGTCTGCTTTTTGTTTGTGCTGGGCCTGTTGGTCGTTCGGTCTCCCATTAAGTGGGCTATTGTTGCTGCCTCAGCCATCTGCATTATTTTGTCGTGGGGCAAGAATTTCGAAGCCATCAATTATTTCCTGTTTGACCATTTGCCGATGCTCAACAAATTCAGGACTCCCTCTATGTCGCTGGTGATACCACAGATATTGTTTCCTATTCTGGGCATATGGGCCGTGCAGGAGGTGATGGACAGAAAGGATGATCCTGCTATGTGGAAAAACCTTAAAGTAGCGGCAGGTATCACGGCGGGCCTATGCCTGTTGCTGGGTGTGGGAGGAAGTATGTTTTTTAATTTCACCGGTGGCGAAGACTCACAGTTGCAGCCGGAGATGGTAAAGTTGCTGAGGGAAGACAGAACATCGCTTGCAGCTATGAGCGGCATTAAGAGTGCAATATACATACTGCTTGCTGCCGGGCTGTTGTGGGCTTTTATAAAAAACAAGATCAAATCAACAGTCCTTTTCGCGGGTCTTGCTGTCGTTATTGCCATTGACCTGCTGCCGGTTGCATACGACTATCTGAATGATAAGAACTATGTGGATGCCTCGGAATATGATGCGGCCTTCCAGCCCCGCGAGGTTGACAAAGCGATCCTTCGTGACAAGGATCCTTATTACCGTGTGCTCGACCTTACTCGCGATACATACAATGATGCGGTACAAGCTTATTTTCATAAGTGCATCGGTGGCTATCACCCGGCCAAAATGGAGATATACCAGGACCTGATAGACCGGCAGATGAGCAGGGGCTTCAACCAGCAGGTGCTGAATATGCTGAACACCAAGTACATCATAGTGGGCAGGAAGGGCAGCCAGCCGCAGATACTCCCCAATCCGTCGGCATGCGGCAATGGCTGGTTTGTGGATGAAGTGAAATGGGCAAATACGGCAGATGATGAAATGAATGATCTCAATGCCGCCAACATTGGCGATACTGCAAATGTGCCCAACGCCTTTGAGCCGAGAAAAACAGCAGTTGTTCGTGCGACATTTAAGAATGATATCGGCAATTATACCTTCGGAAAGGATAGTGCCGCCTTCGTAAAGCTGGATAAGTACGGGCTCGATGATATTTCGTTCAAGTCGAACAATTCGAAAGACGGGCTTGCGGTATTTTCTGACATTTATTACGACAAAGGCTGGAAGGCATTTGTGGATGGGAAGGAAACCCCGATCGTGAAAGCTAACTACGTGCTTCGGGCTATCAAGATACCTGCGGGAAGTCACAATATTGAATTTCATTTCCACCCGTCAAGCTTTTACAACGGACAGAAGGCCGGGATAGCGAGCAGTATTATTCTTATACTGCTTTGCCTCGGCGCATTATATCCATTGTTTAAAAAAGAACCACTGCGGGACCAGAAGAAAGCATGAGCAACGGCGCCGCATATCATATAAAAGACCTTTTCAGCATGAGGAGGGAGATGAGTGTTGGCTTTTATCTTACAGACTTTTTATTCAGACGTATACTCAGGCAAAATTCAGGTGTAAAGTGGGCTATACATCACACAAGTACCATACACAGCCCTGAGAAAATAGTGAGAGGGAAGGGCGTATATCCGGGTGATTCGCCGGGGGTGTATATAAATGCCGTGAATGGGGTGTCCATCGGCGATTATACCAATGTGGGACCGAATGTGGGAATTGTTTCTTCCAATCATGATTTTGTAAACAATGATGTACACGTAGCCGGACAGCCCATCGACATTGGCAGGTTTTGCTGGATGGGAATGGGCGCTGTGATCCTGCCGGGTGTGAAACTCGCTGATTTTACAATAGTAGGGGCAGGCGCAATAGTGACGAAAAGTTTTCCGGAAGGATACTGCGTGATCGCGGGTAATCCGGCACGGATCATAAAATACTTAAACAAGGAAGAATGTGATGCCTTTGCCCGAAGCAAGAAGTAATTCTTTATTCCGCAATTCCTTTTTCGTTTTTATTACCAGGTTCTTTCCTTCGCTGGCGAATCTGCTGATAGTGATCTGGTATTCGCGATACCTGCCACAGACCGTTTATGGCAACTACCAG
>CAYNGS010000258.1:0-5094 GCA_964396625.1 uncultured Flavipsychrobacter sp. | reverse complement strand
CGCCTTTCGACGGACATACCTTTCCCGCAGCAGTGCGCTACACCTTTGTGAATGGCCAGGTGGCTTATGAGAATGGGCTGGTCAATGATACCGTAAGAGGACAGAGGCTGAAATTTGACCGGTAAATGCAAAACGACAAAACCACACTCAAAGACCTTTCCATCTTCACTTCGGATGGCAGTGCCGATGTTTTTGCCCTTATCGACCGGACTACCACCCAGGCAGGCCGCGATATGCTCCGCAGGCACATTCAACACCCGCCCGATACCTATGAAGGTCTCGAAGAGGTTCAGGATGCAATAATTTTTTTATCTGCCCGCCCCGAACTCTGGCCCACAGCAATTTCCAACGGCACCCTCGTGATGCTCGAAAAATTCTTCGAATCCGCCGATAATATTTCTTTACCGCCAACAGGATTCACCTTATTTTTCAATTCAGTCTTTCAGAAAATATTCAACCGCCAGGAATATTTTTTCACACAGTTCTCCCTTTCTCACCTCACCGATTTTTTGCAAGGCTGCATGCAGTTGTCCGGTATCGCAGACATACCCGGTGCTCCAAAAGCACTGCTGACCGAGGCTAATGCACTAAAGAAAGAGCTGGAGCACCGGCTTACCGAAGAAGTTGTGGCCATAACCAAACAAACGAAATACGCCGAGCTTTCCCAGTTGAATTACAAAGCCCGGCGCGAAATGAAGAATATGGTTTACCGGCTCATCGCCACCTATGCAAAACTGGATGCGTGGCAGTCAATGGCCAGGGCTACCGTAGAGCATCATTGGGTGTTCCCTATCCTGCAGCCTGCCCTGCCTGTGCGTTTTGAAGCAAAAGACCTGAATCACCCGCTGCTGCAAAAACCGGTGTCATACGATATTTCGCTCGATAATAACCACAATTTCCTCGTCCTTACCGGCGCCAACATGTCGGGCAAGACAACCTTCATGCGCTCACTTGGCGTGGCCGCGCTGCTGGCGCACCTCGGCATGGGTGTTCCCGCAGCGGCATTGCATATCAGTTTCCTGCAGGGAATAATTACCAATATGCAGGTAGAGGATAACATATTGCTTGGCGAAAGTTATTTCTTTGCCGAGGTGCAGCGCATGAAGCAGACCGCCGAAAAACTGCTGCAGCCAATGCCCGGTCTCGTCCTAATGGATGAGCTGTTCAAGGGCACCAACGTTCACGATGCATATGAGTGTACCAAGGCAGTTATAGAGGGCCTGCTCAACCACCCCGATCATCTCATGGTCTTGTCAACCCACTTGTATGAGGTCGCCCAGCAATTCAGCGCCAGCACTAAGATCAATTTCTCGTATTTTGTGACCCAAATGGGTACAGACGGCGGGTATCACTTCACCTACGAACTAAAAAACGGAATATCCAACGATCGTATCGGCTACCTGATATTGCAAAAAGAAAAAGTAATCGATCTGCTGAGTCGCAAATCTAAAAACTAAATGAACGAAGAGAAAATTCCAAAGGCGAATAAATTAAAGGGCATCCTGATAGTCATCGCGCTGCTGCTCATCATCATACTCCCCGCCTGCTACGCGCTGTTCAGGGAGTACAGTCAAAGGCACGCTGGTGCGAGTGTAATTGAACACGAAAAAAGGTAAGAAAAGGTACTATTCAGTATTTTTTGATAAAATATTTCGCAGATGAAATTTGCCGATCTTGACTTAAACAAGACTGTTCTGCACCGGATATCTGCGTGGTCCGCGACCCTCCAAAGATCGACAGAAAGGGTTGCATAGGTGCGCCGGACACTGTGGTGGAGGTGCTCAGCCCCGGTAATAACGCCGGGGAACTGAAAAACAAATACGAAGCATATGAGGAAGCCGGAGTAAAAGAGTATTGGGTGGTCAGTCCGCAAAACCAGACCTTTTTTTGGTTTACACGCTGCACGATGGTAAATTTCAGTTGTCCCCTGTAAAGCAAGGATACCGGCTTCACGGAAAATTGATGTTCCGGTTTTAAGGAGCAAAACCAATTCGGCGTCAAAACTGAGGAAATAGCATGGCAATAATATGAACATGAGATTCGTTATGATTACTAAGCCACAAATTTGCCGTCAGTTTCTTACGAATTTCGTTTGGTAGAGATTGTTCACCCTAAGATAGTAAATTCCTGGAACCAAATTTTCAACGTTTATTTCTGATGTGCTTACAGGATTTAGGTAAGCACATTTGAACAGTAGTTGCCCCACAATATTTGTGATAACGACATTTTCTATTTTGTCTGGCGCGGCTATTGTCATTTTGCCTCCGGTAGGATTCGGGAAAAGAGAAAGGATATTTTGTTGCTTTGTAATTTCTTTTACCGGTTCAGGATGGTAAGTAATTTTTCTTATTCTATTATTGTAGCCATCGGCAAAATACATGTTTCCTGAGGAATTAAATATAACAGAATTCGGTCTATTTAGTTGAGCAGCCGTGGCAGGACCACCATCACCACTAAATCCCATTGTTCCGTTTCCGACTACCGTTGAAATAATTCCTGATGGATTTACTTTTCGTATAACATGGGCAAGATTGTCGGAAATATAATAATTACCAGAATCATCAAAGTTCACAGCATTCGGTGCATTTAATTTTGCATTGGTAGCCGCCCCATCGTCTCCGCTGTTCCCGACCAGTCCATTTCCAGCCACAGTAGTGACAATTCCTAATGTGCTCACCTTTCTAACTCTGCGATTTTCCCAGTCAGCGACGTAAACTTCATCTGAAGAACTAACAGCTAAATATCCCAAATATACAAATTGGGCAGCAGTTGCAGGACCATTATCGCCGCTGTACCCAGGGGTACCATTTCCTGCAATGGTCGAGATAACTCCATCTGTATTTATTTTTCGAACGCGATAATTGCCCAAATCTGAAAAATAAATGTTGCCCGAATAATCCAGTGTTATACCAGCGGGTTCGTTTAAACGTGCTGCAAATGCGAGGCCATTATCTCCACTGTAACCGCCAACTCCTCCCGCTATGCCTGCAACTGTTGTAATAATTCCCGATGAATTTACTTTTCTAATTAAATTGTTCCCCCAGTCGGCTATATAAAGGTTGCCAAATCTATCGCACGCCACCCCAGTCGGAGCCGAAAGGTTTGCGGCCGTTGCAGGACCGTTATCTCCTCCATATCCTTGGATTCCATTTCCTGCTATGGTACTAATTATTCCTAAAGTATTAATTTTGCGAATAACGTTATTATCGAAGTCCACAATAAATAAATTTCCAAAATTATCGAGAGTTATATAGGCTGGCGTGTGTAATTGAGCCGCTGCACATGAGCCACCATCACCTGAGTACCCTGCTATTCCATCCCCAGCATATGTTTCAATAAAGCCTGTTTGAGCGATTGAGTTGTCGAACAGTATTAATGTTATTAGTGTTATATACCATTTCATAATTTCCTCCAGTTGATAGCAAATTAACAAAATTTGGAAGATATTGATCCGGACCAGGCATAATACTACCACACTATTCCGGCAGCGCATTTATAGCAGCCGCAAATTGTTTTATATCCTCTTCCTTCGTGTCCCATGCGCACATTAGCCGCACCTCGTGGGTGCTGTCCTTCCATACATAGAAGGGGTAGTGCTCCTGTAGTGGCTCATACCAGTTGCGGGGTATCTCGGCAAACACTGCATTTGCCTCTACGGGTTTTGTGATCTTCACTTTCCGGTTCGGCGTCAGCGTTTTGCACAGCAGCTCTGCCATCTTATTGGCATGTGTCGCTGTCTTGCGCCATAGTTCGCCCTGCAGCATCGCTTCAAACTGAGCCGCTATAAAGCGCGTCTTCGACGCCAGCTGCATCACCTGCTTGTGTTTGTAAGCAATATATTTCGATAGATCTTTATTAAATACCACCACCGCCTCTCCAAACATCATCCCGGCCTTCGTGCCGCCCAGCGACAGTATGTCCACTCCTGCCTTTCCGCTTATGTCGGCAAGGCTGCAGTTCAGCGAGGCCGCAGCGTTAAAAAACCGGCTCCCGTCCATGTGCAGATACAGGCCGTTTTCTTTGGTCAGTTCCGCTATTTCTTTTATTTCTGCGGCTTTGTACACCGTCCCGTATTCTGTAGCCTGTGTTATAGACAGCATAGCCGTTTGCGGGTAGTGCACGTCGCCCTTCCTTATCAGGCGCTGGCTTATAGTACTCACATCCAGTTTTCCTTTTTCATTTGCCGGCAACGGAAAAAACCTGCAGCCGGTAAACGTCTCAGGGCCCGATGACTCGTCATTATAGATATGAGAGGTATCCGAGCACAGCACCGCATTGTAGCTCTGAGTGGCGCTGCTGATGCTCAGCACATTCGCCCCCGTGCCGTTAAATACAAAATACACGTCCACATCCGCCTCAAGTACTTCCCTGAACAGGGATACCGTGCGCCTGGTGACCTCATCAGCTCCGTATGAGCGGGCGTGCTGCCCGTTTGCCTTCCCCAGGGCCTCCATTATTTCCGGCAATACCCCTGCGTAATTGTCGCTTGCAAAGCTTTTCATTGGTGATCTTTTGGCGCTAAAATTAGTGGTTTTCTGTACTTTAGTGGGGCAAATAATCCAAAATGAAAAGGATAACGTTGTTTTTAACGGCGTTTATTATCTCCTGTTCCGCAGTCGCACAGCACCCGGTCGAGCTCAAAAATCTTTGGACCCGGCCGCAGGTTCATGTCTTATTCCAGGGCTATGTCGTTTCCATCACCATAAAAGATATCGATAAAGCGCTTAGCCTGCTATCCGAAACAGGTTACAATCCCTACGGCAAAACCTGTGGCCTCGATACCGCCGGCGATTATATTATTGAGTTGCTTCCGGGCACAAGAAGTGAATACAAAAATACTTTGCAGCCGCTTATACAAAACGGTGTCGGCGCCTTCCTGCTCACTGTCGGCCATGCCTACATAGAAAATGAGAGGCATAAGCGGCTCAAAGAGATACTTGTCGATCGGCTCACACTGGGCGAAGGAACCAATGAAACCTATATCAACTTTTACGACCCCGCAAACAATAAAAAACTTTTTTGCGGCAAAATGGCCCCTGCCATGGAAGGCCGTGATCTCGGCATAGACTAAACCCCGGAAAAGTAAACCTGCAT
>CAYNGS010000257.1:0-5105 GCA_964396625.1 uncultured Flavipsychrobacter sp. | reverse complement strand
GCCTGTATAAATCGACAGATGGCGGCAGCACATGGAAACAGTTAAAAAAGGGATTACCCGATCATAACGACGGGCTGGGCAGAATTGGTTTTTGCATTGCGCCATCTGACCACGAGCGGCTGTATGCGGTGGTGAGTGCAAATGCCAAAACGGGCGGGCTATACCGGAGTGACGATGCCGGGGAGTCGTGGACGAAAATGAGCGGCGACAGCCGGCTGTGGGAGCGTGGCGATGATTTTGCAGAAGTGAAAGTGGAGCCGAGGGATGAGAACACCGTGTATGATGCCAATGTGGTAGTATGGAAATCGACAGACGGGGGCAAGACCTGGAACGGGTTTAAGGGTGCGCCGGGTGGCGATGACTACCACCGCCTGTGGATCAATCCGGCAAACCCTGATATCATCTTGCTGGCGGGCGACCAGGGGGCAGGGATATCCGTGAACGGTGGCAAAACATGGAGCTCATGGTACAACCAGCCAACCGCGCAACTATACCACGTGAGCGCCGACAATGCTTTTCCTTACAATGTGTACAGCGGCCAGCAGGAGAGTGGCTCGGTTGGTATAGCATCGCGCGGCAATGATGGCGTTGTGACCTTTCGCGACTGGCATCCGGTGGGCGCTGAAGAATACGGTTATGTGGTTGCAGACCCACTGGATCCCAATATTATTTACGGCGGAAAGATATCGCGATACGACAAGCGCACCGGGCAAACGCAGCATATATCGCCATCTGTGGGCAGGGGCGGCAATTACCGGTTTTTGCGAACAGCGCCTATGGCATTTTCACCCATCGACCATAAGACGCTTTTTTATGCAGGCAATGTGTTGTTCAAAACACGCGATGGCGGCAACTCGTGGGAGGTAGTGAGCCCGGACCTGACGAGAACGGAGTATGATGTAGCCTCGTGCATCGGGGTGTACCGCACAGATTCCATGAACAGGATGCCGAGGCGTGGCGTGATCTATACCATAGCGCTATCACCATTAGATAGCAACATCATATGGGCAGGCACAGACGACGGCCTGATACAGGTCACGCACGATGGAGGCAAAAGCTGGGACAATGTGACGCCACGGGGGATGACCTCATGGAGCAAGGTTTCGCTGATGGATGCGAGCCATACGGACCCGCATACCGCCTATGCCGCCGTGAACAGGATAAGGCTTGATGATCTGCGTCCACACATATACAGGACGAGGGATGACGGGAAAACCTGGCAGGAAATGGCGAACGGGCTGCCGGACGATCCCATAAATGTGGTGAAAGAAGATCCTGCGCGGAAAGGTTTGCTGTTTGCCGGGTCTGAAAGGGCGGTATATGTGTCGTTTGATGACGGAGCCCACTGGCAGTCGCTGCGGATGAATATGCCTGCAACATCCATACGCGACCTGGTGATAAAAGATAACGACCTTGTGGTGGCGACACATGGGCGGTCGTTCTGGATAATGGACGACATATCGGCGCTGCGACAAGTGGACGCAGGAAAGGATAAACAAAAGGTGATCTTGTACAAACCCGGCGCGGCCTGCCGTGTGCGTTGGAATCAGAATTCGGACACGCCGCTGCCGCAGGATGAGCCGGCAGGGGAAAACCCGCCCGACGGGGCTGTGATCGATTACTATCTGAAAGAACAGGTAAAAACCGAAGTGACGCTGGATATATGTGATGTAAACGGCAAGGTGATCAGGCATTACAGCTCAAAGGATACGTTGTACAAAATTCCGGATGTAAATATCCCGCTGTATTGGGTGCGGCCACAGGCGATACTATCGGGAAAGGCAGGCGCACACCGGTTCCTGTGGGACATGCACTACCAGCCACTGAATGTGCCGGTCTCCTACAGCATGAGCGCCATATATGAAGATACGCCACCGGCTTATACATCGCCATGGGTGATGCCAGGGGACTATGTGGTGAAACTAACGATGAACGGAAAAGTATATTCTCAGCCGCTGCACCTGACCATGGACCCGCGTGTAAAGACCAGTGTACGTGATCTGCAACTGCAACACGATCTTTCGTACCAATGCTATAAAGATGAGGAGCGGATAATGGCCCTTACAAAAGAAATAAAAATGAAATCCGGCAAGTACCCCGCTGATAAAATGGATGAATTACTTAAAAAACTTGCTGCCATTAACAGCACCTTGAATAATGCATTTGGTAATCTGCAAGGCGCCGATGTGCCACCTACCAGCCAATGTGCTGCTGCCGCAAAGGCGGGGCATGCAGAACTTAATGGTGTCATCGAGAAATGGGATGCAGTCAGGTACAGCCAATCCGAGAAGAAGTGAAATAACGTCAGATTATCATTACAACAAGCAGCATCATGATTGCCATCCGCATTAGTGTGGGAAAAGCGATGTCGATCACGTTTTCTTCTTCGCCGGCATCGTGAACGTCTATGTGATATTCGACACCGAATGACTGGGCGGGATTCATATTGTTATCGGGTAGTGTTTTCCGGGTACCCGGGCTGTTCGCATCATCGGCATTGTCTGTGCCGGTATGTATGGGTGCCTCGATGTTCGGTTGTTGTGCATTCGTTTTTCCGGCCGTATTTCCCGCCTCATTATTGAGTAAAAAAGCACCTCCGGTCTTCTGCAGCCGTCCGGATGAGGTCTGCAATACGTAGATATTGTCGTTGTCGGTAACACTGTTTGTGCAGCCGGACACGAGCAGAATAATAAGCGACAATATCCCGATCCTGATGCAGGATATTACATAAATGTGGGAAATCCTGATGGTCTTGATTGTGATTTGATGAGTAGCAGTGCGTGTCATGATCTTTGATTTTGTGTGATGAAAATTGTTTGTTTTTCTGACACAAAAATCTACCGGATACAGGCGCTGAAAGCCCGTATTATAGCGGTTTTCGGGGCGGTGTTAGCACCAGGATGGCATCGTGATTTACAGCGACTGAGTACGCGTATTTAATGCGGCTTGTGCATGTGATTATCAGCAGGGAAACGTGCGTGATGCTACTAACGACAGCACGGGAAAAAACCCGCGTGTGCCGGGGCGTGACGTGGAGCCGCAATGCATTGCGGCTCTACGGCCTGCGGAATGGAATTTGACAAATACGGGAAAAATACGGTGGGCAGCGGTCTATGCCCGCTTTACTTTTACATTATGATAACAAACAAACATAAATAAAAACAAAAAACAATATTATTTTCATCTTTAAAACACACATTTTATGAAAAAGATACTTTTGGTTGCGATTTCAGCAATATTATTGTTATTAAATTTTAGCTGCAAACATTGTCCGGACGGAAGTGACACCAAGACCAAACCTGATACTTCCAAAATTGTAGAGTGGTATCTTAAACAAAGGAACAAATTATACACTGACACTTCAGAGACCGCCTTTCATTCCTTGATTCCTGAACTGCTACAGGGAGGACCTGTCTCGACCGCTGATGCGGTGCAACAAGTTGATACTTTCATTAATCTGATACAACCTGAAGAAGAGCCTTATACGCTGAGATCATTTTTTGTAAATGCATCTGTTTTTCGTGAATATATTGCAGCAGATAGAACAAAACAAATAGTTAGTTTCAAGTTATGCATTGCATATGATACGGCATTTGCGAGAGGTCATTCAAATAATCCAATTACCGAATTGGTAATTGCCGGGGTTGATAAGGACGGGAATTATATATTAAACCCGACCGGTGGATTTTATGATCAAATTGCGGGGTGTCCAGCAATATGCCAAGATCAAGGAGAATCTCAATATGACAATTTAATTTTAGATCCACATACTGCTGGCAGAATTATGGTCCCAGTCCACAGGCTACATTTAAGTATTCCGCCTAAAAATCCTCCTGTCAAGAACACGAAATGATTATCTATTATATATATATTTTAGTTATATTTTTATCATTTTTGGTGTATTTATTTTTCTATAAAACCCTTGCAACAGAAGAAAAGATCATTTGTTTTTTCCTATTGACGGTATTTCTCGTTGAAATTCCAGCTATATATTTGAGTATACACCATCGCACAAATCTGATTTTATATAATGTTGGATGCCAAATACAATACATTGAGTTAATCATGTATTTTAATGCATCCTTACATTATCATCGAAAAAATATGGTCTTGCGAGTGGGCTTTCTTTCACTGGTATCTTTCCTTTTCGTTATGTTTTTATTTCATGCAACAAAAGAGGATTTTTTTATTATCTTTTTACTCTTCGAAGGATTTATGATTACATCATTATCGTTATTTACTTTATTTAGAATAATCGTTAATGATAATTTATTTTTTAATGCATTTAAAGATTATAATTTTTTTGTCACTTTAATTATCCTTCTGTTTTGGTGCCTAACATATTTTTATTGGGGTTTTCAACATATATTGGTATACAACTATATGCAAACATTTAAGTGGGTCCAAATTATTATCGACGTAGTAGATTGTGGGTTTTATTTCAGTCTTGGATTGATATTATTATTAAAAAAGAAAAATGTTTTTACAAATTAAATTAAATCTTTTACCTATATTTTTTTTAGGATCATTGCTTCTTTTACTATTTGCAATTACCCTCATCATATTTCTTATTACCCACAAAAAGAAACAATACTCTAATCTTCTTGAAAAACAAACCATGGAAAACAATTATCAGAACCAGTTATTACAGTCCAAGCTGGAGGTGCAGGAGCAGTCCTTTAAGTACTTCAGTGAAGAGATACACGACAATATAGGGCAGCTGCTGAGTATTGTAAAGATGCAGTTGTACAACATACGGAGCAGCAGCCACGAGGAAGAGATTGTGACGAAGGCGCAGGATTGCAACGAGATTCTGGGTAAGGCTATCACCGACCTGCGCAATATAAGCCATACGCTGAGCAGCGCCTTTGTGAGCAATGCCGGGCTGGCAGATGCCATAGAAAAAGACCTGGAGTATATACGATCGGCCAAGGATGTAAAGTGCACGCTGCACCAGAGTGGCGAGGAGTACGAACTGGACAATGAAAAGGAACTGCTGGTGTTCAGGATCATACAGGAGGCGATAGCCAATGCGATAAAACACGCATCGCCAACTGCGATAGATATATACCTGGATTTTAAGCCAACGATGATCGGGGTTACCA
>CAYNGS010000256.1:0-5114 GCA_964396625.1 uncultured Flavipsychrobacter sp. | reverse complement strand
GGTTTTTGTAAAAACGACAAAAGAGGTTGAGGTCGCAAATACGCACGTCGTCACCATCGTTCCCGGGCTTCGCACTCCCGGTGGCAAGCAAGCGGCGGCCATGGTAAAAATATCTGCCGAGGCAAAGAACCTGGGAAACAAAGCGATTGAGGGCACAATGCAATATGAGCTCCGCGGTAAAATTGTATCTGTAAAAGCGAAAATACGACCACATGAGTCTGCAATAATCGAATTCCCATCGCTTACAATAGACGATCCCGAATTGTGGTGGCCTAACGGCTATGGAGCTCAGCCCTTGTATTATCTGAAGGTTCGGTTTTTGACGGATCATGGTATTGTCTCTGATGAAGAAAATGTGTTATTTGGTATCAGGCAGATAGATGCCGTGTGGAACCGTAAAACCAACAGCAGGGAGGTAAGGGTCAACGGACAAAAAATATTCATTAAGGGAGGCAATCGGATACTTTCCGATGCTATGCTGCGCTTTTCTGCCGATCGGTATGATGCGGAAATGCGCTATCACCGCGACATGAACCTGAACCTGATCCGTGTATGGGGAGGCGGCATTACGGAGCGTCCCGAATTTTACAATGCCTGCGATAAGTATGGTCTGCTGGTTATGCAGGACTTCTGGGTGTCAGGCGATTGCAACGGCCGCTGGTACGATCCTTTGAAGCGTGAGGACACCAATGCACGCCGTAATTATCCCGACGATCACGCCTTGTTTGTACGTTCGCTCGAAGACCAGGTTAAGATGCTTCGCAATCACCCTGCTCTCGCCATCTGGTGCGGCGGGAACGAGATAAGGCCGCCTGCCGATATTTTGAAAGCCCTGAGGGATACACTGCTGCCAACACTGGATGGCACTCGATTTTTCCTCGAATATTCCAACGACGACAGCATGTCTTATCACAGTGGCGATGGACCCTATACCATTCAGCCCGACACCTCTTTTTGGACGCATCGCTCGTTTCCGTTCAATTCTGAAGTGGGATCGGTAGGCATCGGGGATTATGAATCCCTGAAAAGGGTTATTCCCGAACGGAATCTCACGGTCCCGTTCTATGACACAGCATCAAAAAAATGGAAGGTCGACTCTGTCTGGCAATACCACAAGTATATCGGTTATGACTCTGTCATTGAGGCCTACGGCCATCCGTCAGGCATAAAGGATTTTGCCATGAAGGCGCAGCTCGTAAATTACAATCAATATCGGTCGCTCATAGAAGGCTTCTCCGCCCATATGTGGGACTGGTACACAGGTGTTATCATCTGGAAAACCCAAAACCCCTGGACGGCGATGCTGGGTCAGATGTACGATGTCTATCTCGACCCGAACGCCTGCTTGTTCGGTTTGCGCGAAGGAAGCAAGCCGCTGCATATTATGTATGATCCGGTAGCCGGATCCGCGATCGTGGTCAACAATCATTTCTCGGAAGCAGACCATTTGAGAATTACTGCAACTGTTTATGATTGTAAGGGTCATAAAAAAATCATTGCACAGAGCGTCTTGAATGCACCTGCATGCGGCATCACCAATTGTAGTGTGTTCAAAAAGAAGCTTACTGCAATGAGCAAAAAGAAAGGCGCATTTCTTTCCTTGTCGTTATACGATACCGAAAAAGATACATTGCTGGACGAGAATCTTTATTGGCTGCCCGACAAAAACGGAACCTATTCGGGCCTGGCAGGCATGCCCAAAGCCACTATTATTGCTTCGCAAAAGATGGTCAGTAAAGGAGTTATGGAAGTTACGCTGGAAAATCCGGCGGCTGGGCCGTTGGCTTTTTTCATTCGGGTATCATTGGTCGACCCTGAAACAAATGAACGGATATTACCTGTTTTCTGCAATAATAACTATATTTCAGTTCCTCCGGGGCAGCAGCGGGTCGTGACGGTGGAGTTTACTCCCCGGGATGGAGTAGCCCCCACGGCTGTTCTTGAAGGCTGGAACCTCGACCGGAAAAACGTAATAATCAGGTAAATGATGAAAAATATTCTTTTGCTATTGTTGCTGGCATTGTCCGGCAGCGCCTTCGCACAGCGCGATGCATTTATGGGCATTATTCCAGCCCCGGTCTCCGTCAATAAGTTAAAGGGAGAATTTAAGATCACACAGGAAACGGTTATTCTCACCGATTCTCCCGATCACAGGGCTGTACGCTTCCTGGCAACGTACCTGAAAAAGGCTGGCTTCGTCACAAGTGTTACCGACCTCAATGCGTTGGGAAAGAACCATCGCGAAATTAAGAACTCCATTACGCTAAGTGGTGATGTGAAGGGAGATTTGCCGCCCGAGGGATATGAACTGACCATCGCAGGTGATCATATCCTGCTCAATGGTAAAGGCGCAGGCCTTTTCTACGGTGTCCAGACACTGATCCAGCTGATACAGAACAAAAATGCGGGCACCGCCACTGTGCCATGCGCCATGATCCGTGATTACCCGCGCTTCTGGTACCGGGGCATGCATCTCGATGTTGCGAGGCACTTCTTTGATGTCGATTTTGTAAAAAAATATCTGGATCTTATGGCGGCTTACAAGCTCAATAACTTTCACTGGCACCTCACCGACGACCAGGGTTGGCGCATAGAAATTAAGAAATACCCTAAGCTGACAGAGATCGGAAGCCAAAGAGCACAAACCAAGGTGGGCCGCGCACATGGCGATGATTCTGATCTGTATGACAACACGCCTTATGGAGGTTTCTACACGCAGGAACAGATAAAAGAAGTGGTGGCCTATGCCAATGAGCGTTTCATAAATGTCATTCCCGAAATTGAGATGCCGGGCCATTCCGCTGCGGCGATTGCAGCCTACCCCGAGCTGAGCTGTGATCCAAAAAAATCGTACAAAGTAGGCGAGAACTGGGGCGTATATACAGATGTATATTGTCCGTCGGAAGAAACATTTCTCATGCTCGATGCCATTCTCGATGAGGTCATGGGTTTGTTTCCAGGCAGGTACATTCACATCGGCGGCGATGAGTGTCCCAAACTTGCCTGGAAGAGCTCTGACTTTTGCCGGCAGCTTATCGTTGATAAAGGGCTCACAGATGAGAATGGACTGCAAAGCTACTTTATCGGCAGGATCGAGAAATTTGTCAACTCTCAGGGTCGTAATATCATTGGCTGGGACGAAATATTAGAAGGAGGCCTTGCGCCAAATGCAACAGTGATGAGCTGGCGCGGCGAGGCCGGCGGCATCGCCGCAGCAAAGCAGGACCATGATGTCATCATGACGCCCGGCAGCGGTGGACTTTATTTCGATCACGCACAATCCAGGTCGCCACAGGAGCCTCTTTCCATCGGTGGATTTGCCTCGCTGAAGAAAACTTACTCGTACGACCCTATTCCCGATGGACTGACTAAGGAGCAACAGAGACATATTATCGGCGTTCAGGCAAATTTGTGGACGGAATATATTGCCACGCCCGAAAAAGCCGAATACATGCTGCTGCCCCGCATGCTTGCGCTTGCAGAGGTCGCCTGGTCGCCGCTGGGCAACAAGGACTACCGGAATTTTTCTGAAGAACGGGTTCCCCACCATTTAGGCATGCTCGATGCTGAGGGCTATAATTTCCGCGTACCGGTAGCCTTCGGCACAGGAGATACCGTGCAGACAGGTTCAAAATTCAAGATCGAGCTTGCGCCTTCCGTCGAAGGAGCGAAAGTATACTTCACGCTCGATGGTTATCCTCCGCGCGAGACTGATCTGCAATATAGTACACCGCTGCAACTGGCCGTACCCGCCGGGAAATCAATGGACATTAAGACCATTGTTATTACCCCCATGGGCCGCCGGAGCATCGCCACCGATTTGAAAATGGAAAACAAATAACCCGCGCAATTCCACAATTGATCACGCTCCGATGCAATCCCGAAGGGATGGCATTATTATAGAAAGAAAATCCCCGTTTGTTTTACCCCGAAGGGGTGGCATTTTTCCGCGAATTTGCACCGCTTGAAAACGCTCCGTTCATGTTTACCAGCTGCCGGCAAACCACATATACAAAAAAATCTTGAAAAACAATACCGTCATATAACGGTTTTATTTTTCAGTTTTTTACCTGTATTTTTTTAAAAACGGACTGCCTATTTTTGTCTTGATGTTAGTTTTGATTTAAGGGACACGCATTAATCTTCTGGTTATAGTCGTGTCCCTTCTTTTTTTGCCATCTCAGGCATATTATTTCTCTGTATATTTATTTCTATATTTTATTGGTTTCTGAGGGTATTTTTATTAAATTTGTTTTTTAAGTATTGCTATCTATTATTTAACCAACCTTTCGTATTGAAGGGGTGGTCTGTAGTAGTGGTGATTGCCATATATTTATGAAGTATTTTATTACCCCTATAGTTTCATTACTGTTCCTTTTCTCATCCCTTAATAGCATTAGGTCATACGGTCAGCAGCATACGGTTCAGTCTAAGAACGCTATGAATGCCTTGCCCGGCAATTACCGCTCCTTTACCTTGCCTTATCACAACGTAAGCGATGAGGTGCTGAAGAGCAATACAGGGTTTGAGCAGCACCCTGAGTTGGGCACGCTCTTTGCCGAGACTCCATGCGATAACTGTTACGAGCTTATCGGAAAACGCACCGAGATATCAAAAACATTTGTAAAAGAAGGTACAGGTGGCAGGGACATATTGCAGCAGACATCCAC
The DNA here is from genome assembly GCA_964396625.1 of uncultured Flavipsychrobacter sp. Classification (GTDB taxonomy): domain Bacteria; phylum Bacteroidota; class Bacteroidia; order Chitinophagales; family Chitinophagaceae; genus Nemorincola. The sequence continues at coordinate 444 of CAYNGS010000256.1, read as the reverse complement.
CGGTGCTATGCATTACCGCGATGCCGGTGGCAACTGGCGCACGATCCGTTCTCAATTACAGCCGGACGCGGCGCACAAGGGGGTGTATGCGGCATCAGAGCAGCCGGTACCGGTCACTATCAGCGCGGAGGGCGGGTTTACTTCTCTCGGCAAGGCGGGCGAAAATTTCCGGTTCAATAATGGTCTCGAGTTGATATATGCCAAACCTGACGGAAGTGAAGTTTCATTGGGTAAGGCGGACTGGAGCAGCCATACGGCCGGGGATGATGGGGTGTATGTAACAAATGCATGGCCTGGGGTAGATATAGAGATGCGCGTCGTTCGCGGTGCTGTAAAGACCAATTTTCTTATTAATCACGCCATGCCCGGATATGCTGATGGTCAGTTGCTGGTAAGGGATCACTTGCAGATGGACAACGGCATGACTCTCTTTGCCGGGACAGA
>CAYNGS010000255.1:0-5132 GCA_964396625.1 uncultured Flavipsychrobacter sp. | reverse complement strand
TTGTTTTGCCGCGGTGCATACTTCTTGCACCAAGGACACGTGTAAAACGGTTACCTGCTGGAATGGCGCTTCATGCTCAGGTGGCGGATGTAATTGCCTCGATGGTACGGGAGGAACAAACTGCCAGACTATTTTCAGAACACTGTACACAAATACGTATACCGGTAACGCATCCTATGCCAGCAGTGTGGCTGATTCCAATTATATTCCTCACGTTGACACGAACAGCACATTAGTATTCCAGGCCGGCAACGATTCAAATTTCAACAAGATGCAACTGGTATGGAACAGGAAAAGCGGCAAGTCTGTGAACATGACTGTGGTGCTTACCAATAACACACCTACCGGCTCCAACTTTACCATCTCATCCGCTGTCAGCGATACAAATTCTTATTCGGGCACCGGCTTCGTAAATGCGAATACTGCTTCGTTAAGCCTTATAGAGTCGCACCCCAACAGTCATGCTGTTGTAGTAGCGCTCAATAACTTCAACAGGCAATAGCTCACGGAAATATCGGCACAGTTATTGTAACTGATTTGCAGTAATTGCCGTTAAGACGTATCTTTGGCGGAATATTTTATCGTTTAACTAAAAAATACATTTATGAAATCAATTAAGCACATCGTATTAAGCGCATTAGTAACCATTAGCGCATTTGGCGCAGTAGTATACACTTCCTGCAACAAGGACGCGTGTAAAAATGTTGTCTGCCAGAATGGTGGTACCTGTAGCGGCGGTAATTGCAAATGCACTCCGGGTTACGAAGGAAATAATTGTGAGCTTCTATCTCAAACTAAATTTACCAGCAAGACTTGGACAGCTTCCGATAAGGCGGTGTCCACAGGCGTTGCAATACCGACATATGTGGCCACAATAACAGCAGGCGCAGGCGTAACCGATGTGTTGATTGGTACTTTTTCCGGAAAAACAAGTTCAGGCACATCTTACTTTGTAAATGACGTAAAAGGAACGATCGGTCAGGATGGGCTTACAGTTACAATTGCATCTCAGGCCCCCGATAGCGACGGATACACAGTTTCAGGTACTGGTACCTATAACGAAGCAACGAAACAAATTACGTGGAGTTACACTTTAGGTGATCCAACCGGTGCAACGATATCTTATACGGGCACTTGGCAGTAATTTTATCAATTAAGAGTAAAATAAAAAAACCGCAACATTGCGGTTTTTTTATTTTGTCGAAACAGAAGATATTAGTGACCGAACCTGTCTGCCTTGCCCTTGGTAGCGCTTGGGTCCACAGTTGGTGTAGTCGTGTTATTTGTTGTTTTATTAAAACGGCTGTCTTTAGGGTTCGCTGGTGGTGGTGGCGGCGGAGGTGGTGGAGGCGCCGGTGCAGGCGTCGCTTCCACTTTTTTGCTTCCTTCGTGTTTTTTCTCACCATGATGTTCGCGTGCCATTGCTTCGGCTTTTTCCTTTTCCATCGCCTTCAGTGTAGAGTCGTTTTTGGCAGCGTTCTCAGCATCATGCTGCGCAAGCTTGGCATTTACTGCCGAATCTATTTGTGCCTGTGATTGAGCCGGGTTATTATTGCTGCCACACGATGCCAGTATGATGGCAGCGCCAGCCAATAAGAAAATTTGTTTTTTCATGTACTTACATTTTAGTTGTCACAAAAATATTGTTATTATTTTAGAACAAAGAAGGATTATCATATAAACTTAGGTTAAATGATTTTAATATTTATCTGATTTGAGCTGATATTATTCGCAAGTAATCGGGCTTTCCCTATTTTTGTAGGAGAGCATTTATATGGAAGAAATAGAAGATCCTACCGAACGCCTGAAAGAAACGCTTGAGGCTGCTGAAGAGAAAAAAGAACGATGGACCCTTTACGTGGCGCTCTCTACCGCTATCATCGCCGTGCTGGCGGCAATAGCCGGCATGCTGGGCAACCACCACGCCAACGAAGCGATGCTGGAGCAGGTGAAGTCATCCGATCAGTGGGCTTACTACCAGTCAAAGAGTATAAAGGCCGAGCTCGCCGCATCCACCGCCCAATTGTTTTCTGCACTCGATAAGCCGTTGCCCAAGGATAACGTTGCCAAAATGGAGCAATATAGAGCCGACAAGGAAGACATTAAAAAGAAGGCAGAGGAACTTGAAAAAAGCTCCGAGGAGCATATGCGCGTCCACGTGGTGTTCTCCAGGGCAGTTACCATTTTTCAGATCGCCATTGCCATCAGCGCTATAGCCATACTCACCCGCAAGAAGATCATGTGGTATGCCAGCATGCTGCTCGCGGCGCTGGGGTGCTGGTTTCTTGTGCTCGGATTTCTGTGACCGGTCTTAGTCAATCGTGGCTACACACTTGAGCTCTATTGCAATAGCCGTGGGCAGCGACTCAATACCGATCGTGGTACGGCATGGCTGATTGTCCTTAAAGTATTCTGCGTATATTTTGTTGTAGGTCTGGAAGTCGCGTTTCATGTTTACAAGAAATACGGTTACATCCACCAGGTTATTCCAGTTACTGCCGCTCTCTTCCAGTATAGTGCGCACATTGTCAAATACACTTTTGCACTGCTCTGCAAAATCAAATTCTGTATAGTTGCCGTGCTTGTCCGTTTTCAGACCCGGTATTTCATCGGTACCCGCCTTGCGTGGTCCCACACCCGATAAGAACAGCAGGTTACCCACGCGCCTGGCGTGTGGGTACAGGCCCACCGGGCTGGGCGCTTTATCTGTAGAGAATTGTTGTGCCATAGGATCAGTCAGAAGTTATTTGCCAAAAGTAATGAAAAGTGCCAAAGCAAACAGAACATAGGGCTTGCAACGCACATTATCGCAGGTAAATGTAAGCTCCATACTGTACCGCTATGCCGATGATATAGCCCAGCCAGATATCGCCGCGCTCATGCGCACCAAGTATCATGCGCGCCGTGCCGATAACACCAGCCACCACTATCGCGACAAACAACGGTATCGTCATATCTGCCGGGCTGACTTTCATGAGCACGATAAGGATACCGATCATGCCGCCCGCAGCACCCGTATGCAGGCTCACCTTGACAAATATATTCGCCATGAACAGGCAGATGATACCCCAGAAATTTCCCAGCAGCAATACCCGGAGTATCAGCGGTGGCCCTTGTATGTTGTTAAACACATGGGTGATCCAGAAATAGAAGATCATCGATGCCATCAGCGGTATGGTCCGTTCCCTGGCTGTGGGCATATGGTAGCTGGTGATAAACCCCAATGGCTTCATAAGCAGTATGCTGAACAGCGGAAAGAACACAGCCGTGAACGCAATGCTGATGAACCATAGCCCAACCTGTTTATTTGAAAATCCCATAAAGTCGGCCGGAGAAAGCTTGTACAACACCAGAGCCATCACCAACGGAAAAAATACCGGGTGGCACACAAATGATACTATGTGCGCAAGCACCCGCAGCACCTTAGGCTGTGGGCTCCGCGCCGCTTGTTTCATATTTAATTGTTGTACTTCGCTCACTTTTTTTGCTTTTCACCCTGCGGCCGGCAGGTTCTCATTTTTCACTTTATTTCTCGCTCACTTTTGTCTTTTGATTTTTCACTTAGTCCAACACCGGGGAAAGCCATCTCGTCATATCTTCTATACTCATCCCCTTCCGCCGCGCATAGTCGTGCAACTGGTCATCCAGTATATGGCCAATGCCGAAATAATGGCTCTCCGGGTGACTGAAATACCACCCGCATACGGCCGCGCCCGGATACATAGCCAGCGACTCCGTAAGCTCTATGCCCGCATTATTGGTTGCGTCGAGCAACTCAAATAGTTTGTACTTCTCTGTATGGTCCGGGCAGGCAGGGTAGCCGGGCGCCGGGCGAATGCCGCGATACTTTTCTTTCACCAGGTCCTCCACCGATATAGCTTCATCCTTGGCATAACCCCAGAATTCAGTTCTTACGCGCTTGTGCAATACCTCTGCAAACGCCTCTGCCAGCCTGTCGGCCATTGCCTGCAGCATGATCTTGCTGTAGTCGTCGTGATCTGCCATAAACCTTTTTATGTGTGGCTCGATCCCGTGAATGCTCACGGCAAAGGCGCCCATATAGTCCTGCATATGCGGCGCTATAAAGTCGGAGAGCGAATAGCTTGGCTGGCCCGGCGCTTTCTTTACCTGCTGCCTCAGCGACTCCAGGCAACACAACTCACCACCTTGTTCGTTTTTAATGACAATGGTATCCGGCGCTATCTTGTCAGCCGCCCAGAAACCGATCACACCCCTGGCCGTAAGCCATTTTTCATTCACTATCCGGTCCAGCATTGCGTTCGCATCATTGTATAGCTTTGTCGCTTCCTGTCCCACGTTTGCGTCACTAAGTATCTCCGGAAATTTCCCCTTCATTTCCCATGCTATGAAGAATGGCCCCCAATCTATATACTTCCTTATTTCGCTCAGGTCATAGTCGGCAAATACAGTCACGCCCATATCCTGCGGCACCGGCGGGGTATAACCACTCCAGTCAAATTTTGCAGCATTTGCCTGCGCATCAGCAAAAGGTATGTATTGCTTCGATGACTTCTTATTCGCAAAGTCGTCCCTCAGCTTCGCATATTCGCTGTCTATATTCTTCAGAAACTGGTCTTTCTGGTCCTTGTTCAGCAGGTTGCCGGCAACGGTTACACTGCGGCTGGCGTCCAGCACATGCACCACACCTTCATCATATTGCTGCGCTATTTTTACTGCTGTGTGCATGCGGCTGGTTGTCGCACCGCCTATCATCAGCGGCTGCTTCATGCCCCGGCGTTTCATTTCCTTGGCCACATGTACCATTTCATCCAGCGATGGAGTTATCAGCCCGCTGAGGCCAATGATGTCTGCTTTTTCACGCTCCGCTGTTTCCAGTATCTTGTCTGCCGGCACCATCACACCAAGGTCTATTACATCATACCCATTGCAGCCCAATACTACGCCTACTATGTTCTTGCCTATATCATGCACATCACCCTTTACGGTTGCCATCAGTATTTTTGCCGCACCGGCCGTTTCTTCATTCAGTGTTCCGGCGGCTATGTGCGCCAGCCTGCGTTCTTCTTTCTCTGCCTCTATGAACGGGAACAGGTAAGCTACACTCTTCTTCATCACGCGCGCGCTCTTCACCACCTGCGGCAGAAACATTT
>CAYNGS010000254.1:0-5159 GCA_964396625.1 uncultured Flavipsychrobacter sp. | reverse complement strand
CAAGGCCATTCGTCGACCATCCATATCGTATATCGTAAGTGGGCCTGTAACCAATGTCCGTCTTCAACCACGGATTATAATGGGTGTACCACATATGGAAAACCCCATCTTCAATAACAATGCTCAAATTGCCATATCCGAACGGAACAAACCGATTGATACCCATTACCGGCCCTTCACTGACTTTTACAAAATTTATGCCATCATCGCTCATGGCCAGTCCTACCCGGTTGAGATAGGGTGCAGCACAGCTCCTTTGCCAGCCGAGATAATACATGTAATACTTACCCTCGTGAAATTTCACCTCGGCTATCATCGTGCCATGCTCGTCGAAAGTGCCCGGCTGACCGAACTCCAGAAGCGGCTTATTGTGTATGTATATGATCTTGCGGGGATCAGCCTTATCGGCGTCGAGATAAGTAATGTAGGTCTTGAAATTTCCGTTTTCATCAATTTTTGCACGCGTGGTAAAGTAGAACCTGATGAAATTGTCAAATTCAAGCGCTGTAACGGTTGCTGCGTAGTAGTGCATCCATTCGTAGTTACCGGCGGGCTGAAAAACAGGCCCTAACTTAACATAGTTCATAAGAAATGATCTTTACTTAGTTTGATTTTGAGATTTGTATTAATTCCTGCAACAACAGGAATGGCTTAATCTTCTTTAACCGCTTTTTTTATCACCGATTCCAGCCAGTCGTGCATGCTCATTCCAGCTTTCTTACGGGCAGCATGGGCCATTTTCTTTACTTCGTCCGACACACCTTCCAGGTTGCCATAATACCTTGTCCAGTGCGAGCCGCCCCGCTCACTGGGGATGGGTATGTGATATTCGGCTTCGGGTATTCCTTCGCCTACCGTGAACTCTATTAAGTAATAGGCGCCCATCATTATCCACTCGATCTTTACATCGCGGGCCTCGAGCGGGATATCCTTCAGCGGCAGTTCATGCTTCAGTAATGGATTGGAGTTGGACATCACTTTCCACATATGGGTTTCTCTGAGCCAGGGACCCATGCTTTCATCGCCAACAACGATCTTTCCGCCAGGTTTTACCACCCGCACCAGTTCTTTCAGGCAGTGCTTGATGTCCGAAAAATTATTCAGTCCGCCGAAATGAAAAGCCGCGTCAAAAAACTTGTCGGGAAACGACAGATACATAGCATTGGCAATAGAGTACTCTATTACATCGTCGTATTGTTTCAGTCGTTCAAACGATTTTTTCAGGAAGGCAGGTGAAAGCTCCTGAACATAAAACCGGCCGTTCTTTCCCAGTCTTTTCACAATATGCTCGGCCCCGCGTCCGTCTCCAGCACCAATTTCCAGCACCACAGAGTTCTCTTTCAGCCCGAGTTTATCCGTCATTTTCTCGCGGACATCATATTCGTCTGATTTGAAGGTCCAGAAAGGGAACAAGGCAAATTTTTCGTAGTCGTCGGCTACCTTTTCATAGATCCGACGGGTTTCATCATCAGTAATAGCAAGGTCCTTTGGCCATGTGAAGTCAGGTATACCATTATCGATTAAGAATTTGTGACCGTTTGCGCACAGGAATTCACCTGTCAGAACATTTTCGCCCGATACTTTGGTGTGTTCCAGTTTAAGTGGAAGGGCGCAGGCCGGGCAGTGATACACCTTGGCATTTTCTAACTTCATAAAGACTTATTTATTGATCGCAGTGTTGCTGTAATAAAATGAGGTAAGCAAAAATAGTACTTATAAAGATTTGAACTGTGAAAACCTGAGGAACTGCTTCGAGTTGAGTTTTATGGGTTTATCGCTTTCTATAATGACCACTATGCCATCCTCGATGTTTTTAATAATGAGGGTATTGGCGCCGATAAATACCTCGCTGCCTATCTGCACGCTGTGCCCGACAGTGCTGTTGATGGCAAAAAAGCAGTTGTTGCCAACGGTTACATTGCCGGATATATTGGTGGCGGAAGTAAGCCAGTTGTGATGCCCTATGGTGCTGTGATGCCCGATAATGGTTCCGCTCCACACAAACACATCGTCGCCGAGCCGCACCCGAGGATGAATGCAGACATTGTTCATTATGAAGCAGTTTTTTCCGTGTACCAGGTCTTTTGGCGCCCCTGAATCCGGATGAATGTATGAGATGATCTCGTATCCTTGTGCCTCCACCTGTGCTATTTTTTCTGCTCTGAGCGCATTAAGGTCGTGATACCCTAATGCAACAAACACGGAAAAACGATCGGCGGGGTAGGCTTTCTCAAGGTCCTCAAAAGGCACCACCGGCAGACCATTGAAGGTGGGTGATGTAACGTATTCTTTATCGACTGTAAATGCCCTTACCGGTAAACCGCTTTCCTCGCGCATATAAAACTGGATCACGTCTGCGATCTTACCGATACCGAAAATGATGATCTCTTTGCTCATACTGCTTTTTTAAAATCTTTTAAAGCGATTTTGTCAATTTTGCCATTTTGGTTTTTAGGTAAATGTGTCATCATAAAAACTTTTCGCGGGAGCATATATTCGGGCACAAGATTTTTCAGGTCGGCGACAACCCGGCCATCCTCTACAGTGGCTGATGTGGCTACAAAGGCTACGATCTGCCCCAGCGATTCGTTGATCCGTTCATAGATGACTGCTGCCTCATTCACGTACTTAAGCGTATACAGCATCGATTCTATTTCTTCCAGTTCAATACGGTAGCCCATATGCTTTACCTGGTTATCCGTGCGGCCTTTGAAGTGCAATTGTCCCAGCTCATCGATCTGGACGAGATCGCCAGATCGGTAAACGATCTCGTTATACGAGTTGTTGTATGGGTTTTGAACGAACGATTTTTCACTTCGCTCTTTGTCGTTATAGTACCCCGCGCCCACATTTGGTCCTTTGAGACACAACTCGCCGAAGTTATTTTGTCCGTTTGCGCCCGTTAGCACATAATCGAAATTGGGTGCGAGATAGCCCAGGGGCGCAAGGTTATTCATATCATCGAAATCTTTTTCAGTGATACGGTATGACGAACAGATGCATGTGCACTCGGTAGGTCCGTATACATTGAAAAGTTGTGCTGCGGCGCCGTACATTTCGTACAACTTTTTAAGCTTTGGCTTCGGAAAACCTTCGCCCCCGAAAATAAACCGCTTTATAGCCGGAAGGCTTTGAGCGGTGAGCGCCTTTGTGGTCAGCAAGTAAACCAGCAGGGATGGAACGGAGAACCAGGTGGTGCAGCCGGCATTGCCTACTTCCCTGACAAGGGCAAAGGCATCGCGGGCGATGTCGTTGGTCAACGGTACCAGCTGAGCGCCTGAGAACAACGAGATATAAAAATCAAAAACCGAATTGTCGAAATAGATGGGGTTTGCGTTGGTGAGGATATCGTTGTGCGTGATACCGAATTCAGCTTGGCCCCAGGAGATGAAGTTGAGCAGGTTGGCATGAGTGATCACAGCACCCTTGGGAAAGCCCGTTGATCCCGAGGTGAACATAATATAAGCGGCATCAGCACCTGTAACAGCAGCAGAGACCTTGGGTGTGTTGCCGCTATGGCTGCTTATTTGTGCGTAGAAATTATCGTAAAGGTCAACGAGTGGGATGTCTAATTCCGCGACATCTTTTTTCAGTTCACAATCAATGTCAAACAGAATGAGTTTGGGTGCACAACGCTCGATTATCTTTTTTATTCTCTGGTACGGTGATGTGAGATCAAGGTTTGTGTAGACGATCCCCGTTTTCAGAGCCGCCAGCATACCGGCGTATCCCAATGGAGATTTATTATTGAAAATGGCGATGACATCGCCGCGCTTTAAACCGTGTGTAAGAAGAAAGTGGGCTATGCGATTTGACAGGGACTCCAGTTCTGAATAGCTTATCGTCTTACCATCAGGGTATTTTAAGGCTGTTCTTTCTGAGTGTATTCCAGCCGTTTTTGAAAAGAGGGTGCCAATATTGTATATGTATTCGTGCATTAACTCATAGTTTAAGACCGCCATCCAGATTTAATATAGTGCCGTTGTAAAAATCGTTTTCGATGATAAATACAACAGCATGAAGCAGTTCTTCTGCAGAGCCCAGCCGGCCAAGCGGGGTCGCATTTTTGTAGGTCTTAATTTTCGCTTCCGTCAACGCAGCTCTTGTAGATGCTGTATCAATGAACCCCGGTGCTATAGCCACGCTTCGGATGCCAAACATGCCCAGTTCCTTGCTCCAGGTAACGGTCAGCGCATTGATGGCGGCTTTGGAGGCAGAATAGGCAGACTGACCCATATTGCCATAGGATGAAATGGAACTGATATTGATGATTACGCCCTTGCTCCTGCTTTTTACCATAGCAGCAGCTACATGCGACGTGACATAAAATACAGCATTCAGATTTACATCGATGGTCTTGCGCCAATTCTCCACGCTGTGTTTTACATCATCGCGCGACAGAATATTGACGAGCGGCTCGCTATGAATGATACCGGCATTGTTTACCAGCACATTGAGTTTGCCGTGCTCCTTAAAAATAGTGTCGACCAGCGTTTCGACAGCCGAGTAATCAGTGAGATCGGCGGTGTAACACTTGATAGCAGGAAATTCTTCTTTTAGCTGGTCGAGCGCTTCAGCGTTCCGGTCAACCACCAAAACATTTGCGGCCTTGCCAGCGAGGTGTGCAGCCATAGTGCGCCCAAGCCCGCTGGCGCCTCCTGTTATAAGTATATTGGCTGTGCTTAAAGTCATACACTTTTTCCTTTTTCGGCAAGTACTTTCTTTATGTCACCTATTGTTTGCATGGCAAAAATGTCCTCGCCGGTAAATTCGATGTCAAAGTTTTCTTCAACGCGCGTTATGAAAAGCATATGAGCCATAGATTCCCATTCGTCCAGCTGGTTCAGTACCACCTCGTCCTTCTGGTCAGCTTCTTTAAGGGAGAACGACTCTTTTATTATCTCTGCTAATGTCATTTTTATTTGTTTTCTTAATTATTCTAAATTGAATGCGGGTAAAATTTTATCGTTGATCTCTCTTTTACTGTTAAACATAAGCACATCTATTATTGATAACCAAGGTACAAAGGCGTTCTTGAATTGTGCGTATTCTACGCGTTGTGGCACCAGGAAATCAATGTCGATACCGCTCGCTTTAAAGTACTCCTTGGTATAAATTTCTTTGCCTCCCGACGGGTTTATGTAATGTGACGTCTTTTC
>CAYNGS010000253.1:0-5176 GCA_964396625.1 uncultured Flavipsychrobacter sp. | reverse complement strand
CCCAACAGCCGGAAAGATTTTCACTTTAACGAGGGTGAAGAACTTTTTTATCAACTGGAGGGCGACATTGTGGTACGCATACAGGAAGATGGCAAAATAGTGGACATTCCGATAAAGCAGGGCGACATGTTCCTGCTGCCCGGACGGACACCCCATTCGCCGCAGCGCGGCCCCAATACGGTGGGCCTCGTTATAGAGATCAAACGCAAGACGGAAGAACTCGACGGTTTTATGTGGTTTTGCGAAAACTGCGATGAAAAACTGTATGAAGAGTTTCTGAACGTAACGGATATTGTTGCCCAGCTACCACCGGTGATGGAGCGCTTTTATTCTGATGTGAACAAACGCACCTGCAAGAAGTGCGGGACCGTGATGCAGCCGCCAACACCTGTGAAATAGTCCGAACAGCCTCGTGATCTCCGGCACAAGGGCTGGTTTACTTTTTCATTCCGGGATACTTCATGTTCAGGCCGCGCAGTGTCTTTTGCAGTGTTTTGGCCACGAGATATGATTTATACCAGTTCTGGTCTGCCGGAATGATATGCCAGGGTATTTCGTTGCAATGCTCAAAGGCCTCTTCATAATACTTCATGTAGGTATCCCAAAGCTTTGACTCCTTAAAATCATCGGGACTGTACTTCCACATTTTCTGCGGAATTTTTAAGCGTTCCTCCAGTCTTTTCAGTTGCTCTTCGTGCGATACATGCAGGTAGAACTTGAGGATGTGCGTTTCGTTGTGGCGGGTGAGCAGGCGCTCAAAATCGTTGATGGCTTGCATACGTTTCCTGGCCGTCTCTTTGTCGATCATATTGTGCACGCGCGTTATCAGGATATCTTCGTAGTGCGACCGGTTGAATATCTGCATCATTCCTTTTGCCGGTACGTGATGATGTATGCGCCAAAGGAAATCGTGAGACAATTCTTCGGCGGTAGGCTCTTTGTAGGATGAGACGTTCACGCCCTGAGGGTTCATACTTGTGAAGACATCGCGTGTGAGGCCGTCCTTGCCGCTGGCGTCCATTCCCTGCACCACGATGAGTATGCTGTGCTTGGCCTCTGCGTACAGCAGATTCTGCATATCGTCGAGATCCCTGAGGATATCGAGCAGTTCTGATTTCACGATTTCTTTATCGGTGCCCTTTGGCGCCCTGGTATCGATGTTCTTCAGTTTTAGCTTTTTCATTGGCCGATAGTCGTTAGCAGTCAGTTGTTAGTCGTTAGAAGAGTGTGGTTAGCAAAAAATTATTAGTTCGCCATCATTTTTCTGTAAGCTTTAATAAATATTGCGCCAAGATTTTTATAAGGGGGTACATAGTCTGAAAATTTGTCCTGGTCATCGGGGTGTTTGCGGAAATAATCATCCAGCTCACGCCACATAGTTATCCAGTTCACGTCTGCGCCTGCAAGCAGCCGGTCGTTGAGTGATTTAATGATGGGTTCATTTACGGCTCGGGCCCCGGTTTGCTTGGATGATATGATGTTTGCATCGGGAGAATGATCGAGGACAAGGCCAAGGTTGTGGTACCCACCGCACGAGCCGAGTATAACGATCCTGGCCCGTTTTGTGAGCTTTGCCAATGTGACGGGAAGATGGTAGCTGTGGCCGCGGTGGATCATCACTGTGGGGTGAATGCCGCTGCTATCGAGGAAGCTGCAAAGCCTGCTCTGCGCAATTTCATCGTCCGGTTCCTTCAGGGCCAGGTTGGCGTAGATCACCACTTTCTTTCCGGTGACGGACGAGATGGTGGTCCAGTAGGTGGTGTCTTTTACCTGCCAGTTTTTGTCTTTTTTGAATAGACCCATGTAGCTCTCGTAGGAATCCTGCCCGTCTTTGTCGCCATAAAAGAATACTTGCTGGTATACGACGCCAGAATCATCGACAAGGTCTTTGTACGGTACTTTGTTGATGGGTGGCAGGTGCAGCCTTGATGATGTGACCTGTGCGCCGGTGTCGCTGCCGGAGATCGTATTGCCCTGGAAGAGTCTTGCCAGCAGGCTGTATACGATCATGCCTTTTTTGCTTTCTTCTTTATAACTGAGCTCATAATTTTCTTTCACTTTCTTTTGGAGGAAGGCCGACAGGGTAGAGTCGCGGATGCTGCCGAATGCGTCGGCAACATCTACCGCGTCTTCGAGGTCATCGTCTTTACTGTGCTCAAGGCCGCCAATGAAGTTGGCCATCAGCGTTGTTTTAACGGTACTGTCCATGGTGCCGAGGAAGTCGGAGAGCGTGTTGTAGCCGGCGCACATACGTATGAATGTACGGAAGTGGTCGTAGCGGACCGTATCCAGTAGCTGATTGCCGGCCATGGGCTTCATGCGTTCCAGCAACCTTTTGAAGGTGCCGAGGAAGCTGCTGGTGTATATCTCGTCCTGCCCGTAGACCATTACAAAGTACAATGACCTGGGTGTGAGACTGTCTATGCAACGGAAACGAACATCGTCCTTTTCCTCGTGCAGTTCATTCATCTGGCGTACATAATCTTTCAGGCTCCTGTACACGAGCTCGTCGGTATAGGTGCGCTTCGCAATTGCTTCATTTGCCAGCCTCAGCCTTATCAGGTTATCGTAGTATAGCCCGGGATGCTGTGCAATGGTATCTATTTCCTCCACCGTTTTGCGCCCGTAATAGATATCGCTGAGGAAGGGAAACGCCTTCAGCGGCGCCTTTGAAGTGGCAGCTATTTTCACAATGGACTCCACCAGGCGGTCGCGTGTTTTGTACACCGCGCTTTTCAGCGATATGTTTGACGACATGGCGTAGTTGAATACGAGATCGGGCTGCAGGCGTGCGGCGTCTTTGATGATATAGCCCGCAAAGGTGTCTTTGGCAAATTCTTCCAGCCGTTTTATCATCATCACCGGGTCAGACTTCCCGATTTTCAGATACATGTAGGCGCGCACATCGGGCTGATTGTCGAAGAGCACCTTTCCGTTATCGAGTGTATAAATATTCGTGTTCGCTTTTGCAAATGCCATCATTTTATTTTCGTTGCTGGCAATAAGCATGTGGTTCATATTGTTCACCAGGGCCACATAAAATGATGCGTCGGGTTTGGGATCGCTGTTGTAAAACCTCAGCAGTTCCCATAGCGCGCGGAGGCTGCGTATGCGCTGCTGGTTTTCCATCACCGCATCGCGGCCATTGGCCGGCATGTTCTCGATCATTACCTGCAGCCGGTTCACATCACGCAGCAGGGCCTTGGAGAGTGTGTCGGTATATGCAGGGTCGGGCAGAGAACGCACTCTGTTATCGGCGAGTCCGTCGGCCTCATCTGCTTTTTTTTGCTCGTTGTCTATCTTGTCGTGCCACAGCTGCCTCGCCATAGGTATGGGCTGTATGAGGGTATCAACCCTGTAAGGGTTCGGCTTGCTGGTATCTTTCTTGTATTTATTGATGTGTACCGGCGGCGGGTGCGGCGCAATATGCTGTTGTGCCAGCGCCGGGTATGCAAAAAGCAACAAGAAGGGAAAAATGAATACTCTCATAATAAGTTGCGGACGGGCAGTAAGCATTGTTATCTGCAGGCGGTATGTTTTTGCTATAGGTAATGCGAATAACATGAAATGATAACGACTGATGAATCAGTAACTGAATAAATAGGGCGGTGTTCATGATCAATTCTCCTGCTCCAGTAACCTTTGAACCGGTGTTTCAGCGCTTCCGGTTTTCCCATTCCGTCAAACGGGCTGCGCAAGATGTCTCGTATCAGATCACCGATCCGCAGGGCCATTTTTCTGTCGGTTTGTATCCTTTCATGGTATTCCTTAAATGCTTTTGGTACAAATTCGATGTTCCTCATAGCAGATCGGCGGCCTTGATGGAAATGGCTTCCTTTTTTGCATTATATTCCGCGATGCGCTGTTCCAGTTCGGTTGCATATGCGGGATTGCTTAATGTATAATTCGTTTCGTCTGCATCCCGGATGATTATGTCTGCCATTTTGTGGGGGGACATTTTCTTTATTCCGTTAACCACATCCTGCGTTAGCATATCCGTATTGATCCTGATTGTCGTTTCCATAGAAATCTATATAAAGTTACGGTTTTCGGATTTAATTTGTCTTTAGTCGTTGGGCTTATCAAAGTTAAATTCCCCTGTTTTTGTAAAAAATTTATTTTCTGTTAATTAACTGAAAGTCATTGGGTTGTTGCCGGGAAATTCCCCATTTTTTCCCCTTTTTCGCCCCTTTTTCTTTGGCTGATCAGCCAGGTGCCCGGTTGAATCGTTTACGAAAACCAGAGTGCAAAATTTGGATTTCGCGACGAAGGTAGTGTAGAAAGGAATGCGAAAACCAACGAGATATTCACGTTTTGCGCAGGCATAGATGCCCGAAAGCAGGCGTGGGTGCGGTTCCGGGTGCGAAAAAAGGTTGTGCGTAAATTAGTGGACGAGTTAATGCCGAGGGAAAACTATGGCCGCGGATCATAGTCGGGGGCGGGTTGGTACAGTTTTTAATACCATAGGGCAAAAACCAGAACCATGAACTTAATAAGAACAGACCGGAACTTCAGTAACCTGATGCGGAAAGACAAAATAGACTTGCTGAAAGGGCTAACGACGGGGCAAATTGAGGAAACAACAACGCCTGAGTTGAAATTTACTGTTTTTACCGACACGGCAGGGAACCATACACTAACCCCGGGCGGCGAGGTCATTAACCTAGAGACATGGCAGACCATTGAAAATTACCTGAAGGGTAAGTACCCGCTCAACCGTGTTTCCATAAACGAGATCAAGATGGGTGATGTTAGCGGTAAAAGAAAGGGTAGCAGGGCGGCATGACGAGCCTAGTTACCGTTTAAGGAGGCCGGCCGCTACATATCCTCCGGTTTTAATCCTGTTTGTTGTCCGATCCGGGCGAGCATCTTTGGGCCTATTTCTTCGTTGAATGGAAGGTGAAATATCCACCTTCATTATTCACTCAGAAAAGAAATAGATAGGGTTAAACATCATTAACATTTCTGCGACATTCAAACTGATACACTACCCCAATTCCGGGTAGAGCGGGAAGCCCGTCATAAATTCATTTACTTCGTCCTTCACAGACTTTACAACCTTCTCGTCGTCGGGCGACATAAGTACACGATCGAGCCAGTCTACGATCTGCGGCATGTCTTTTTCCATAAGGCCTCTTGTTGTCATGGCAGGTACACCAACACGGATGCCCGACGT
>CAYNGS010000252.1:0-5180 GCA_964396625.1 uncultured Flavipsychrobacter sp. | reverse complement strand
GATAAGAATGGCAGTTGGAGCCAAGAGCAGGGATATTCTCTTTCAGTTTATAATAGAATCTATATTCATCAGTGTTCTGGGTGGCATAACAGGAATTCTGTTGGGAATTATGATTTCCATGCTTGTAGGGAAATTTGGTGGTTGGCCTGTCGTAATTACCGGGAGTTCCATACTTCTTTCTTTTGCCTTTTCATCGGCAGTAGGGATATTTTTCGGATGGTATCCGGCGCGAAAAGCTTCCAATCTTAATCCTATTGATGCATTACGATATGAATAGGTCCATATCTATCTAAAATTATAAATCATGCGTGATAGCGAAGCAAATAAACACTTTCTATTTTCCAAATACCTCGATTCTTTCTTTCAGGATGCCGCTGAACTGGCGCAGTTTACAGTTGCAGTTTTCCGTGAAGGAATCAAACCACCGTATCATTTTCGTGAAATATTAAACCAATGTTATGAGGTAGGTTTAAAAACATTCATACTGGTAGGTGTTACAGCATTTATATTAGGCCTTGTATTGGTAATGCAGTCACGACCAACATTGGTTGCTTTTGGAGCAGGCAGTTATTTGCCTGCTATGTCCGCAGTTTCCATTGTCCGCGAAATAGGACCGTTAGTAACAGCATTGATATGCGCCGGAAAAATAGGCTCTGGAATAAGCGCCGAGCTGGGTTCTATGAAAGTAACCGAACAAATCGATGCAATGGAAGTATCCGGGACAAACCCATTCAAATATCTTGTAGTTACCCGTATTGCTGCCACAACATTAATGCTGCCCATACTTACCGTATATGCAGTCAGTATTGCTCTTTCCGGTGCATTTATCGGGTCGAATATGTCTGACGATGTAAATATTATCTTCTTTTTGGACAGGATAGCGGAAACTTTACATTTCAGGGATATCATTCCCTCTTTTACAAAAACATTCTTCTTTGGTTTTGCTATAGGTTTAGTAGGATGTACGAAGGGCTACAATTCAAAAAAAGGAACGGAAGGAGTGGGTAACGCAGCAAATGCTTCTGTAGTTGTTTCTATGCTTGCGGTAATTGTTATTGATCTAGTTGTAACACGTGTCACATCGATGCTAGGCTATTTATGATATGGAACTACAAACGAACGTAAACATCAATGGAGGCGCTAAGACTGTATTGAAACCAGCTATAGAAATTACGCATTTAAGAAAAGCCTTTGGCAATAATATTGTTTTAAGCGATTTCAACCTTACTATTTATTCCGGGCAAAATATGGTTGTAATGGGTAAATCAGGCACGGGCAAAACTATATTGATAAAGTGCATTATCGGCTTGATAAAGCCAGACGGTGGCATTATGCGTGTTTTTGGTAAAGATATTTCCAAGATCAGCCATAGGGAACTTGACGAGTTACGAAGGCGCATAGGATTTGTCTTCCAAAGCAGTACATTATACGATTCGATGACGATACGCGAGAACCTGGCATTCCCATTGCGTCAAAGCAACCAAAAAGTAACCGGGAACATTGAGGATATGGTAAGGGACGCATTGAAAAATGTCGGGCTTGAAGATACTATCGACCTGATGCCATCCGAATTATCTGGCGGCATGAGGAAAAGAATCGGTATTGCCCGTAGTTTGATCCTAAAGCCTGAGATCATTTTATATGACGAGCCTACCACCGGGCTTGACCCTATTACCTCAGAGGAAATAATACATCTGATCCTGGAACTACAAAAGAAATATAAAACCACATCAGTCATCATAACTCATGATATTGACCTCGCAAGAGAAGCAGCCAATCAGATCGTTTTTTTGAAAGATGGCATCAACTATTTGCAGGGTACATATGATGAACTGATAAAAACAGAAGACCCGGAGATCAGCAAATTCTTCAAAAAATAAATAGTATTCAAATGGACACGTCTTTGAGGAAAAATATATTAGTTGGTCTTTTCGTTGTGGTTGGCATAACCCTTTTCATTATTGGCATATTCCAGGTTGGCTCTAAGGAGGGTATGTTTAGAAATACATTTCCGATAACTGCGAAATTCTCTAATGCTACGGGCCTGAAAACAGGCAGCAATATTCGTTTTAACGGTGTAAAAGTAGGCATTGTAAAGGCGGTAAATTTGATCAGCGACAGCATCGTACAGGTCGATATGCAGATAGAGGAAAACAAAAGGGCATTCATCACTAAGAACGCAGTAGCAGCTATTGCTTCTGACGGATTGATGGGGGATAAAATTGTGAATATTACAAATGGAAAGAATGGAGGGTCAACAGTACAAAATAATGACCAGATCGAAAGCCATAATCCGTTAAATACCGACCAGATATTACAAACATTAAGCGGGTCTAATGAAAATATTAAGGTGATAACAGAGAACCTAAAAATATTGACCTCGGATCTTAATTCCGAAAACGGGACCATACAAATGCTTTATAGAGATTCAGGACTAGCGAATAATTTAAAGCAGTCCTTCGGTAATCTGAATTTGATAACCGGTAAAGTGTTAAAAGTAAGTTCAGCATTGCAGGATATTACTTCACAGGTACAGCATGGGAATGGAATAGTTGGGAAATTAATGAATGATACCACTTTGTCAAACAGCCTGCTCTATACACTTAATACTCTTAAAGAAACTTCAAACAACTTAAACAAAACCTCCAACCAGCTTTCGCTGACCATGCGACATGTCAATTCAGGCAAGGGAACAGTAGGATTGCTATAAGCGATACCGCTTTTGCTTCTGAATTTCAGCAAAGCATTATAAACATCAGGAATGCTTCCGAAGGGCTGAACGAAAATATGGAAGCCCTGAAGCATAGTTTCTTGCTAAAAAAGTATTTTAAGAAAAAAGAGAGGAAGCAATTAAAATAAAATTCGCCAAGCAGCCTGAGCTGTATTTCACGGTTCGTCTTCTGTGGTTTTACAGCCTCGACTCTATCTATACAAATAAAGGTAGCTTTGGGTACACGGCTACTGCTTTGTAATCCTTTTTTTAAGATGAGAAAATACCTTATTTTTTTTGGCAAATACAGAAGGGCGGTGCTGCTCGCACCCGCGCTGGTCATAATTGATGTCTTCTGCGAAATAGTGCAGCCGGAGATGATGTCAAAGATCGTCGACAACGGAGTAATGAATAAAAACCTGTCGTACATCCTCCAGACAGGCGGAATAATGGTGGGTCTGTCATTGATAGCCATCGTTGCCAATATTGGTAATATATACTACTCCTCACACGCATCAGTGGGCTTTGCTGCCGAGCTACGGAAGGCGATGTTCATTAAGATACAGGAATTTTCATTTTCCAACCTGGACAGATTCACCTCGTCTTCATTGGTCACAAGGCTGACCAATGATGTCAATATCGTTCAGGAAGTGATCATGATGTCGCTGAGGCTGTTGATCCGAGCTCCGCTGATGTTGTTGTTTGCCGTCATTATTGCCATCCGTATCAATTCCAGCCTTGCAACCATAATTGCTGTAGCCATACCAGTATTGTCTGTATGTATCTATATGATACTTCGCCGCGGACTTCCTTTCTTTGAGCAGGTGCAGAAAAGGCTGGATAAGGTAAATGCGGTCATACAGGAGAATTTAGTCAATGTCCGTGTTGTCAAGTCTTTTGTACGGGAAGATTTTGAGAAAAAGAAATTCGGTCGTTCCAATGACGAGCTCAGGGAAATGGCTGTAAAGGCTTCTTCTATGGTAGTATTGATCATGCCGGTGATGCAGCTGGTCATGAATATCTCTATCGTAGCGATCGTCTGGTTTGGCGGCAACAAAATAATTTCAGGTGAGTTTCAGGTTGGTCAGCTAATGTCGTTCGTTACTTATATCACGCAGATATTGATGTCGCTAATGATGCTTTCTATGGTCATCATGACGTTTTCCCGCGCTGAGGCTTCATCTGAGCGCATCCTGGAGGTTCTGGATGCAAAGATAGATGTCGTTGATTCCCCAGAGGCAGCAGAGCAGGACCTGACTGTCAGACAAGGTAAGGTAGTGTTTGAAAATGTCTTTTTTAAGTACTTTCCCGACAGCACCGAGTATGTCCTGAAAGATATCAGCTTTGCCGTCAGCCCGGGTGAGATCGTTGCGGTCATCGGTGCAACGGGTTCGGCCAAGAGCACACTGGTGGAACTGATCCCGAGGCTATATGACGTAACACGGGGCCGTATACTGGTAGACGATGTGGACGTCCGCGACTATACGCTGCAGCACCTTCGCGCAGGCATAAGTCTTGTGCTACAACAAAATGACTTGTTTTCAGGGACTATCAGGGAAAACCTCAAATGGGGGAATATGCGGGCTACGGACGAGGAAATTGTTGCTGCTGCAAAGGACGCCCAGGCCCATGATTTCATTATGTCCTTTCCCCTGCAGTATGAAACTGTCCTGGGGCAAAGCGGTGTGAACATCTCCGGGGGGCAGAAACAGCGGCTTTGTATCGCACGGGCCATCCTAAGGAAACCGGCGATACTGATAATGGACGACAGCACAAGCGCAGTGGATATGTCAACCGAGGCAAAGATCAGGTCCTCTTTCAGCCAGCATCTCCGGCAGACCACCATTATCATCATAGCGCAGAGGATAAGCTCCATACAGTCGGCCCAAAAAATCATCCTGCTCGATAACGGTGCCATCATAGGTACAGGAACACATGATGAGCTGATAGCCGGCAATGCTGTTTACAAGGAAATTTATTATTCGCAAGAGCTTAAAGACGCACCTGCCGCATGAGCGAACCAACAAAGATAAAATTAACACCAGCCGGCCTGCCGGGAAGGCGAAGCGGCGTTTCGGTTGAAAAGCCCAAAGATTCCATCCGTGTCATTTTCCGCCTATGGAAATACCTCAGTCGCCAGAAAACATTGCTGCTGGTCATCCTTTTGCTGCTGCTTGTCAATACAGGTGCCACGCTGACCGGCTCCTATCTTTTGCGCCCTATCATCAATAAATATATCATTCCCCACAACCTGCCGGGGCTGGTCAGGATGATCTTCCTGTTATCAGGGGTCTACATTACGGGGTCCGCAGCGTTCATCTGGCAAAACCGCCTGATGATCCTGGTTGCCCAAAAAACCGTCGGAATCATCCGTGCGGACCTCTTCAGCAAATTGCAGACACTGCCGGTAAGTCCCACAGAGGCAGCGAGAAACGGAGGCCGGCCCGTCAACAATTCATACAAGATCGCC
>CAYNGS010000251.1:0-5203 GCA_964396625.1 uncultured Flavipsychrobacter sp. | reverse complement strand
TTTCAGAAAGGATAAACAATTGGAGGAACCCCCAAACACCTAAAGGTGCTTTCTACTAACTACTAACTACTAACTACTATCTACTAATTACTAATTCCCAATTCCTCCTAATGTATCCCTCTCGCGTCCAGCGCCTTCTGGTAGGCGCGCGCATTTTTTATTTGTTCTTCATAGGTCGATGCGAAGTTTGAATACCCGCTGAAGTCCTCTTTGGCGCAAAAATACAGGTATGTGGTTTTGGGTGCCTGCAGCACGGCCTCTATTGAGCCCGGCGATGGCGTGCAGATCGGACCGGGGGGCAACCCCTCATACATATAGGTATTGTACGGCGACGGATTCTCTAGCATCTCCCCGGTCACCCGTTTTATGGTAAAGTCGCCAATGGCAAATTTCACGGTAGGGTCTGCCTGCAGCTTCATTCCTTTTTGCAGCCTGTTCAGGTACACGCTTGCTATTTTGGGCTTATCGTCAGGCATATTTGTTTCTTCGTCCACTATCGATGCCACTATGGTTACCCGTGCGGGCCCCAGTCCAAGGTCGTGTGCCTGCTGCCTGCGGGTACTGTCCCAGAAATGCGAATAGTTTTTCTCGATCTTTCTGAACGCCTTGTCTGCTGTGGTGTTCCAGAAGAAGTCGTAGGTGTCGGGCATTATCGCGCACATCGCCGTATTGGTATCCAGCCCAAATTGCGACAGGTATGTCTCATCGTGCAGCAGTAGCGTTAGTGTCGTGGAATCAGCCTCCAGGTTGGCCGCCAGCAGACTTGTGAAGTCGTGCGCCGTCCGCAGTTTGTGTATCACTAATTTCACGGGCGTCTGCCTGCCCGAGCGCAGCATCCGCACCATATTAAAGTTGCTCATCTCCCGGTTGATCTTGTACTTGCCGGGGTGAATATGAGCCGGAAGCTTCGCGACTTTTGCCAGCAGACCAAAGCTCCAGGTGTCCGAGACAAATCCTCCCGTTTCCAGCGATGCTGCAACTTGTTCATAGTCAGCGCCCGTGTGTATGTATAGGTACTCGCCGCGTGTAAATGTTCCTGTATTTGGCCCAAACACTTTGTATAGCCCGGTGACTACTAAGACGATCAGGATGATCGTAAAATAAAATGCGCCACGGGATTTTTTTTTCTTGCTTCCGGCCATGCCGCTAATTTAGTTTATTACTCAATAGGTTGATTGTCACCTGCCGAAAACGGACTTTATTAACTTTCTTCTCCCATCCGCCGCGCCGTGTTTGATCTTTTAACTTTCGCCTTTTCACTTCCTTTTAAACTTGGCATAGATTTTTTGCTCTAACCTTCATAACCAAAAAACTAACCAATGAAAAACATCAGGAAAGTATTGTTAATGCTGGCTATAGCGCTCATGTGCCATATTTCCGGCCAGGCACAGGAAATCATTGTAAAGGCCAGGCCACCCCTGCCACGCTATGAGCGCATCGAAAGGCCGTCGCCGCGCCATGTATGGATAGATGAAGATTGGGAGCCACGTGGCGGAGCATACGTATTTGTTGGCGGCCGCTGGGCAGAACCCCCAAGGCCCGGCATGATATGGATCTCCGGTCGCTGGGACCGCAGGCCGCGAGGCGAAGTATGGATTCGTGGCCACTGGCGCCGCAGGTAAAATTTCATCCCCGTCATGCGGGGATTTTTTTTTGACACAGACACAAAACAATTTGTTATCTTTTTGAAAAGCATTGCCCGTGTGTATCTTAAAACCCTGCTTTCGGGCAGCAGTGCTGTGATGTTCCGCCAGCAATGCGCACATGGCCTGCGCACCGGGCAATACGCTTTATGTGAAGGGTAGCGGGCTCGCTGTGCTGGCAGGCTACAACCATGTTGTCACCTTGGCGAATGTGTACTACTTTCCGGTAAATCAAAAATAATCTCGGCTAATCCTGAGGTTCCGACGATTATTTTTATTTCACACATTTTTTAAAACATCAAAACCCCGTGCTGTCAAGTGTTTTACGTGAATCGTGCTGCAATACTGTTGATATGTCGTCACGGTCCGGTACAATTTTTGCAGCGCTGATTCATGCATTGTCACAAGCCTGTTCACTTTACTTTGCCAAAGAATAAATGTTACGCAATTGTAACCCAAATGGGAAGTCGGCGAAACCCGATCATCTATTTTTAATGAGCCAATGAACATTTTTCTATCGCTCACAGGGTAATACTCAGGGACGGCCTTTTCAAGGTGAGCCGGACAAAATCGGATCGGGAATAATGGGGAAATGTGGGGAAATGATTGGTCGGCATTGAATCGAATCGTTAATATTTACTAGATTGATTTACAGATGAAGTGCGTGGAACATTGACATGACTGGCGACAAAAAATTCCCGAAATAAAAAGATTTCTGGACTGGGGAAATGACTCGAATTGCGGCGACAACGCCCCCCTTTCTTAAAATCCTGGCCATAAGGATTCAGGCAAAATGTAACACAGGCGGGTAATGAATGGGAAATGAAAAGGCCACTAAACGATCTTTCTATTCCTAAAATACCGGCCATCCCTGATCAGGCAAAATGGGTAACAATGGGAAATCTGAATAATAATAATAAGTAAGCTGGTCGCTACTTCTCGGAGATTTTTATTTCCCATAGCCAGCGAAAGTTATTTGAAAATGAGAAATTCACTATCACGATCCCAATTCCAAATTACAAATTCCTAATTCCCAACCCCAATTCCGAATTTCATATTACTTTTACTAATAAATGAAACGCATCGTTAAAAAACACCCCCTCGCCATTCGCTGGTTTCACTGGATCAATTTTCCGGTGCTCAGCATCATGATATGGAGCGGGCTGCTTATTTACTGGGCCAACGATATTTACCGGCTAGGCTGGGGTGATACTACACTGATCAAATTTTTCCCACAGTCATTTTACGATGCGCTGCATATACCGTTCAAGCTTTCCACCGGCATGGCCTTTCATTTTTTCTTCATGTGGTTCTTCTTTGTCAATGGGTTTCTATATGTGCTATATACTGTCCTTTCGGGCGAGTGGCTGCTGCTGATGCCCAACCGGCGTTCCTTCAAAGAAGCGTGGCTGGTGGTATTGCACGATCTGCATATCCGTAAAACTGCGCCGCCACAGATCAAGTACAATGCCGCCCAGCGTGTCGCTTATTCAGCCATTATTGTCATGGGTTTTGGGTCGCTCGTTACTGGGTTGGCTATATACAAGCCTGTGCAACTCTACTGGCTCTGTGCGCTGTGTGGTGGTTACGAAGCGGCGCGTATCGAGCATTTTTTGCTGACCATCGGCTACGTTTTGTTTTTTATTATTCATGTGGTGCAGGTGATCATAGCAGGGTGGAACAACTTCCAGGCAATGGTGACGGGCTTTGAAGTGGAGAAAGTAAATGAACCGGCTGCCCCGCTGCCGGAGGCCGGCGAGCAAATGAATACAGTAAACGCGATTGAACCATGAGTGACGCATCGGCAAATGGCAGGGCGCATAACTCGCCCTCGGCAGAAAAGGAGATTCGGAGGCGGACGATCATTTCGTTCTCGGTTTTCTTTGTGTGCCTTATCATCGGCGGGTTGGCGTTTGCATGGCTCTACAACCAGCCGCAAACGGCCGATAGCGTGCAGCCCACACTGAGGAAGGGCCTGGAAATGAACGAAAAATTGCTGAGCCTGTTCTATAGCAAAAGGAGAGAGGCAAAACCATTTGATCGGTCGCAGGCAGCGAAGGAGCCCCGCGTGAATGGCGACGTGGGCATGGATGGCGAACTGGATACAGCCACCTGGCGGCTAAAGGTGGCGCGAAACCCGGGCGATACATTGACACTGACACTACGCGATATTATGGCCTTGCCAAAAACCGAACTCGTCTTCGACTTCAAGTGCGTGGAGGGCTGGAGCCAGGTGACCTGGTGGGGCGGGGTGCGCTTCAGCGACTTTCTGCGGGCTTACAACTTAGTACCGCAAACGGGAATGAAGTATGTGGGCATGATCACACCCGATGAAGCTTATTATGTGGGCAACGATATGCCCAGTATGCTGCAACCGCAAACCATTCTGTGCTACGAGATGAATGGCAAACTGCTGCCGCAAAACCAGGGCTACCCGCTGCGCCTCATCATACCGGTGAAGTATGGTATAAAGCACCTGAAGCGCATAGGTGTGCTGTACTTCAGCAACGACAAGCCGGCAGACTACTGGGCAGAGCGCGGCTACGACTATTATTCAGGACTGTGATAATTTGACAATTCGGCAATTCGACAATGCGACAATTCAGCAATGCGACAATATGATGATGTGACAATGTGGGGTGTGGCAATTTGGTAATTTGACAATGCGACAATACGATGATGCGACAATATGGGGGTGTGGCAATTTGACGATGCGGGAGTGTGGCGGAGCGAGTGAGCTATTGGTTATTGTTCTTCGAGTTTTGTGCCGGTTTGGGTGAAGGAAATTTTCCGTTTTTTGTAGAGTGCGCCAAGGGTCATTTTGAAGGTCTTCTTGCTCATGCCGAAAAAGGCATGTATAACGTCCGGGTCCGACTTGTCGTTGTAGGGCAGGTAGCCATTGTTCTGCTGCAGTAGTTGCAGTATCCTGTCTTCCTCACCAACCACCTTGGTATATCCTTTTACGCCGGGCGAAACGTCTATCTTGTTGTCGGGACGTATATGTTTTACAAAGCCTTTCAGCTTGTCGCCGATTTCCAGCTCCTTAAAAACCTCGTTATAATGCATTACCCCCAGGTGCTTACTGTTCACGATCACTTTGTAGCCAATATCGGTTTTCTGATACACCACGAGGTCCACAGGTTCGTTCTCGGTAACGGTAAGTTCGTAGTTGCTGAGGTACTTGTCTATCTTTTCGGTAGCGGTGACCCTGCCCGTGCGTTCGTCTATGTAAAGCCGCACCAGGCGCCGGTCTCCAGGGCGCATCTTCTTTTCCTGGTTGGCGATGGGTACAAATACGTCTTTCATCAGGCCCCACTTCAGGAATGCGCCGCTGGGGCCGGTATCGGCCACTTCCATCATCGCGATCTCGCCAACGGTGGCATAGGGGTGCAGCGTAGTTGCTATAAGCCGCCCGTCGTTGTCGTGGTAAATGAACACGCGTATCTCGTCATCGGGTTTCAGGCCTTCGGGTACGTAGCGCCTGGGTAGCAATATCTCATCGTCACCGCCATCGAGATACATGCCGAAGTCGACCTCTTTCACTACCCTGAGTGTATTAT
>CAYNGS010000250.1:0-5210 GCA_964396625.1 uncultured Flavipsychrobacter sp. | reverse complement strand
GTACTATCGGGTCATAATCCAGTTCCCTGTCGGTGCGCATTTTCTTCAGAAAAGAAACAGAAAAGTACTTTCTCAGCGTATCCTTCGACACTTCCTTATGCGGCGGCGGATTGTCGCTCTCTATCATGTAATAACAATAAAATCTTTTTATGCTTTCGGCAGTGGCTTTCGTATCCGTCTGCGCAAATGCCGTTGCAGAACAGCTAAAACAAACAAGAACAAGGATCACATACTTCATAAAGCGCCAATTTCTATTCAAAGATATAAATACCCGGCAATGGAGCGTTGCGCTGAAAGTGAACAGTTTGTCGCAAAAGTCATCTTAAAATTCGCAATCGACCCTTTTCTGTAAGAAAAAAAATTCAACCTTTGCGACAACCAAAAAACAATATTCAGATGGCAAAAGTGTCAATTTACCTCAACTTCCAGGGCAATACTGCGGAAGCCTTCAACTTCTACAAATCAGTATTCAACACCGAATTTTCTTCACCTATAATGTATATGAAGGATATGCCGCCGCAGGAAGGCGCTCCGAAACTACCCGAGAACGAAATGAACTCGGTGATGCACGTTGCGCTGCCGATCCTTGGCGGTACCGTGCTTATGGGCACAGACATGCTGGAGAGCCTGGGACATAAACTGGTTCGCGGCAACAATTTTAGCATTAACCTTGAGCCCGACAGCAAGGAGGAAACGGATCGTTTGTTCAATGCACTTTCACAAGGCGTTCCGAATACTATGCCGATGAAGCAGGAGTTCTGGGGCTATTGGGGTTGCTGCCACGACCGCTTCGGTGTGCAATGGATGTTCAACTTTGCGAATCAGCAGTAATGCCGGGATGATAATTCGATCAGCGAAAACACATTGAAAGAGAGCGAAAGGAACACTATGTTTCTTTCGCTTTTTTGTTCAATGTAACATTTCTATAACATATAAGATGGTAGTTTTAGTTCATGAAGCAAATTTCCTACCTGATCTTACTGTTATTGTCTGTGCATTTTTGCTACGGACAAGACCGGCACGGCCAGCGCATTGATATGACAATTGTTGACCGCCAGTACTGTCCCGATGCTGTTAAGGCTTTCCCGCCCATAAACATAAAAACCTGGAAGAAAACGCCGGTGGTCAATGGCAGGCTGCCCACATGGGAAGAAACAGAGAACGGCACATCAATTACTTATATCAACAAGAAATTGAACCCGGACTTGAAGGATGTAAAAGCATACAAAACTACATTGCCGAGGCTGGCGTATATCACCAATCCCGAAACGAAAAAGCGTGAAGTGGTGGTAGTCATTCAAATGGTTCAGTTCCCCAGGTTCGTATATGTCGGTTATAGATTTCTCACCGGCGGTGTTGGCAGCTGCAGATCAGATCAATGCCGTTTCTTAACCGGCGAGGAGGTAAAAAAAGCTACACGATAAGTATTGCGTTATTATTTGAACGAACTTTAGTGACCGGTGTCCAAAAACACTGGTGTTTTTCATGGAAATCAAGCGCAACGGCTCACAACCCTCAGGCAGAGGCCCAGCCGAATATTTTACAGGATCGGTAAGGATAGATCCGCTCTTCAGCCCTCCCGACCCCGCCCGTGTGGCTATGGCCCACGTTACATTCGAGCCGGGCTCACGCACGGCATGGCATACGCATCCGCTTGGGCAAACCTTGATCATCACAGCCGGTTGTGGCTGGGCGCAGCGCCAAGGTGGCCCGATAGAAGAAATTCGCCAGGGAGATGTGGTGTGGTTTTCGCCCGGCGAGAAGCACTGGCACGGGGCTGCGGCCACCACCGCCATGAGCCACATAGCCATACAGGAAAAACTAAACGGCTCGCCCGTCGTCTGGCTGGAACACGTGACTGACGCTGAATACAGCAAGGATTAAAACAATTACCGACGCACCTGCCCTGGTCATTTTTTTTGTTGTGGATAGCCTTTAACAAAACATTTTCGGAAATTATTTGGCAAAACTAAAATTATAGTTTTACATTTGAACTATAATCATAGTTTTAATGAGATCGCTTACGAGAGCAGAGGAACAAGTAATGAAGGTGCTGTGGCGCCTGGATGGCGGCCTGCTGATGGAGGTTGTAGAAAAGATGCCGGAGCCGCAACCACATAAAAACACAGTTGCCACAATACTTAAGACCCTCGTGGATAAACAATTTGTCCGCATCGAACAACTGGGGAGAATACACCGCTATCATCCTTTGGTGCGTAAAGATGATTATTCCCGCATATCCTTGACCAATGTTGTAAAAGGTTATTTTGAAGGGTCTTTTTGTAATGCTGTTTCCTTCCTGGTCGATGAGAAAAAATTGTCGGTGGAAGATCTTGAGTTACTGCTAAAACAATTGAAAACAAAAAAATGACTGGTATGGTACCTCCTGGCTTGTTTCTGTTGAAAAGCGTTATGATCAGTGGCCTGCTAACCACCTGGTACCTCGTGGGTTTGCGAAACAGGCGACTGCATCAGTACAACAGGTTCTTCCTTTTATCGGCACTTTTTGCAAGTATCGCTTTCCCGCTACTTCATCTTCATCTCTTCAGTATTCCGGGCCAGGTAGCAGGTCGTTTTGTCCCGGTTGTGGCGTTCACTCGGTCAACAGTGTCTCCCGGTGATAGTTTACAGATCGCTCAGCCTCCGCACCTTTCATTAAACTGGATGGCGATCGCGGGAGTGGCAACCGCAGCCATCAGCCTCCTGCTGCTTTTGGTGTTATTACTGAGGATGGTTAAAGTATGGATGATCTGCAGGCGATATCCGGTGATCCGAATAGAGGGGATTAACGTGGTCCTTACCGATTTGCCCAAAACACCTTTCACATTCTTAAGAAATCTGTTCTGGAACCAATCGATACCGCTTGACAGTGAAGAAGGTCAGCTTATTTTCAGGCACGAAATAACACACATCGAGCAGGGGCATACTTATGACAATTTGTTCTGCCAGGCCCTTACATGCATTTTTTGGTTCAATCCTTTTTACTGGATCATTCAGAAAGAACTGCAAATTGTTCATGAATTCATTGCCGACGAAAATGCTGTAACAGACCGTGACACCAGCCAATTTGCTATGATGTTACTGCGGTCCTGCAGCAACGGAATTTACCTGGCTCCCGAACATCACTTTTTTTCTTCAACAGTTAAGCGCAGGCTGCTTATGTTGCAAAATTCAGGAACACCGTCATATGCATTGCTTAGAAGATTCGCGGCCGTACCGTTAGTCGCCGGCGCATTGCTCATGTTTTCGTTTACCGTGCGCAATATTGACACTGCGACCGCCGATATTTCGAATTTAGCAAACTCCAACAAAACCATCTCCGTTGAGATGAAAGAAAGCGACAAGGCAGGTAGGATCGGGGGCAACTTCAACGGAGATCATGACCACAATGACAAACGCGCTAAAAACAGACCACAAGTAGCCAGGCCTGCCGTTAATAACACAGGCAATACGTCGGCGGTAATAAGAAGCCTGTCGGCTACCGGGCATGGAACCGAAGAAAATAATACTACCGGTGAAAACAGCACCCGGCAGGCCATGGACAAAGAACTGTCTGCTATATTCTACAGTACTGTGCTAAATAGTTTTCGGACAGAAACAACTGAAAAACCAGCCAAGGTCCGAAGTGGAGGGCTGTGCAACACGGAAGACAATTCTCTGAATTTTCTAAACACAAATGGAACTGCTACAAGTGGCGCAGCCAATGTTATGACTTCGCAAAACCAGTAATACTAAAAAAATAACGGGCGCTCCGCAACACGGAAGAGCCGGACCATTCAGGGAAACAATGTTTCCTGTGCCTGAGCTTTGTTGTATATTTTAATAATTTTAAAACCTTTTATTATGAAACGAATCTCCTCAGTACTGTGGTTAGCGGTTGCAGCGTTTTGCTGCTACGGCCAGAACAAAGTTTCCCCAAAGCACTCTGCCCAAACAGCGGAAGACAACCGAAAACCGAAAATTATCAATCCCGAAGGTAAAACCCCATGGCCATACATGCACGCTGTGTTTGCAGGGTTGCAAGACGGGAACGGGAGTTTGTGGTTCGCAACTTCCGAGGGCATTTATCGCTACGACGGGAAGCTGTTTACAAAATATACAACGATGGCAGGCTTAAGTACCCTCTCTGTTCGGCAAATAATTGAAGATAGGGTTGGCAACCTTTGGTTTCCGGTAGCCGGCAATGCGATCCTTTATAATGGAAAAACATTTAGCTCAATTTCAATACCAAAAGCAGGCCCGGGCGAACGCTCAGCCATCGATATATGGGCCGATATTAAGAGCGACGACGCAAGCCCGGTTGTAAATGTGTTCCCGGACAAAGAAGGAAACATTTGGTTCTACAAAAACCTGGACATCTATCGATATGACCAAAGATCGCAGTCGGCGGTGCTCACAGGTCTTGGCCGATACCTGAGAACGGAGGTCATGCCGGACGATAATATTCGCCGCGATGCTACTGTACAAAATGTTTACGAGGATAAGAAAGGAGATTTATGGTTTACCATAGCCGGATGCAGCACGCCATTGCACGAAACCTACCGGCTCAATGGCAGCAGGGTTAATCAGCCCTGCTTGTCAGGCACATGCAAACACGACCTGCACAATGCCACAGACCGGGCAGCGCATAACAGACAAATTGCTGCCGTTCTGACAAGGATAACAACGAACGATGGTAAGACCAGTATAGCTTACATCTCAGTTTTAGATGATGACAATGGGGGCATGTGGTTTGGCACGTATGATAGCGGCGTGTATCGCTATGATGGCAAATTCGTCACTCGCTTTTCCGACAAAGAAAGCCTGGGTACCAGCGCCGTTGGTTTCATTTATAAAGACAGAACCGGCAGCATCTGGTTCGGTACCGGCGACAGGAACCTCGATGAGGGGAACGGTGTGTTCCGGTACGATCCTTCGTCCGGGAAAGGTGCGGAAGCAATTACCCATTTTACAACAAAAGATGGCCTGTGTAACACTGGCTCATTCAGAAACAACTTTATAACCTCAATTATAGAAGATAATGCAGGCAAGCTATGGTTTGGTGGCTATGGAGGCGTGTCCTGCTATAATGGGAAGACCTTTACCAGTTTTACTAAAATGGATGGGTTTAATGAACAGCCTGTCAATTGTATTGTAAAAGACAGAGCTGGCAACGTTTGGATCGGCACGTGGGAACTGGGCCTGTATCGTTGCGATGGTAGAAAATCGAT
>CAYNGS010000249.1:0-5240 GCA_964396625.1 uncultured Flavipsychrobacter sp. | reverse complement strand
ACCAGTAAGCGCGGTCTAAGAACGAACCACCCTTGTAAACTTTGGTTGAATCATTGATAAGTGTGTTCTGGCCATATGCGTAAACTGCTTCTGAAAGGCTGTCGCCGTCTTTAAAGCTACCCAGATCACCTGTACGAGTTTCGTAGCGGCCATTTGCAAGTATTTCTGAAGGAGAAACGTCTGTGAACGGAAGGTGACCTATACTGTCTTTTTCTTCCAGTGTTCCATCT
Organism: uncultured Flavipsychrobacter sp.; assembly: GCA_964396625.1. Lineage (GTDB taxonomy): Bacteria > Bacteroidota > Bacteroidia > Chitinophagales > Chitinophagaceae > Nemorincola. Next base: position 5,010 of record CAYNGS010000249.1, on the reverse strand, counting down.
TCCTGGTATTTAAGCCTTGTATACTTATTGCCGCGGAAGGGACGGAATTCGTTAACATCTTCGTGAGACATAGGACGGTAAGTATCCATTACCCACTCGTTTACGTTACCAGCCATATTATACAGGCCGAAAGCGTTGGGAAGATAAGACTTACATGGTGCAGTGATGTCTGCGTTGTCGTTCAAACCACCTGCAACACCCATCGCATCGCCTTTGCCACGCATAAAGTTACCTTCAAATTCGCCCTGGTATTGGTTATGCAAACCATAACGGGTAGTATTTTTTGGTCCCCATGGCACAGTGTTACGGTCAGTTACAACTTCCTCACCGCGACGGCGTTTGTTTTCCGGAGTGGGGTTGTTGCCAATAAGACCGAGGGCTGCATATTCCCACTCAGCTTCTGTCGGCAGGCGATAATCAGGAAGGAAGATACCATCCGACCTTTTTACCTTACGACGACCAGCGCCGTTAGGATCAAGGTCTCTGTGTGCATGAGCACCCTGAGTACCTTCGTATTGGTCAGCGAGATAAGTTTCAGTAGTGAACACGTCTTCGTTCGACTGTGTGGCGTTTGGTTTCAGGTTACCAGACTGGATCACCAGAAATTCGTTCACACGGTCTGTGCGCCACTGGCAGAAGTCGCAGGCCTGATACCAGTTTACACCTACAACCGGATACCAATCGTAAGCAGCGGCATTGAAGTAGTTCTTAACGTAAGGTTCGTTATAAGCAAGAGCAGAACGCCACACCGTCTGGTCGGGCATCTCTTTGTTTATCAGATCCAGATAGTCAGCGCCGTACACACGGGTAAGCCAATAAATATATTCGCGATAGCTAACGTTGGCAACTTCGGTTTCGTCCATGTAAAACGAAGAAACAGAAACGGTGCGCCTCATGCTGTTATTCTCCAAAGTAGGCATTTCATCGTCCACAGCACCCATGGTAAAACGGCCGCCTTGTACGAACGTCATACCAACCGGTGTTTGCTGCCCCTGATAATTAGCAACCTCAAAACCACCATAGCGTTTATCATTCAGCGGCCACCCTGTTACCTGGGAAACGTGATACCCTTTCCCCGTCTTCTTAGAGTTGCTGGAGCACGCAGTAAAGAATGTTGTTGCCCCAATGCACAGTAAGCCGATACCAATGAGTTTTCTTTTCATAATTATACTAAAATATTTACACTGATTAGCAGTTGCCTTTTTAAAAGTAGTTACAATGTTACCGCAAACTTTTGAAATTTTCAAGCTTTATCACCCCGGTGGATAAAAAAACTTGTAAAATTTCCTTTTTAAAAATATAATATTTTAAAAAAAATAACGTTATAATGTCATCGAGTAACGCCGTTCCAAGGCTTTTTAAAGCGATTTTTACCTAATTTTGATAACATCACCGCCGTTAAAAGGGCAAAATACAAGTAAATAAATGAAAAAAGCAATATCGACCCTTATTTTGCTGATAAATTTATTGGCAATTGAATCGGTTTACGGATATACAGAGACCGACCAGGTAAAGCAGGCTGATGTATACATGGGCTATATCGTTAAGAAGATCTGGCTCAGTGAATATGCCATTCCTAAGGTGATATTATCGGATATCAATTATACGGCGGACGTGCAACTGCCAAAGGGCGCTAAATTGGGCGACCCTCAAAAATTTGCTGTACAGCTTGGCATGGACCGCAAAAGACCGTTCGCGGTAATTCATATACCGGCATATGTTGCCGGTGCAGGTGGCAGGATAAACGAGGTGAGCAGTTTTACACTTACCATTGAGGAGACCGTTGCAAAAAATGCACCGGCCGCAAAAACGACCGATGTTCTTACCTCGGCGCTAAATTCGGGAACCTGGTACAAAATAGCAGTTACGCAGACAGGTTTTTACAAAATAGATTACGATTTCATAAAGAACGGACTGGGTCTTAACCCGGCTAATGTCAACCCTTCGAACATACGCGTCTTCGGCAATGGTGGTCATATGCTTTCAGAGGCAAATTATATACCCCGGCCTAAGGACCTGCTGGAAAATGCTGTGCAAGTAAATGACAATGGAGATCACTCATTTGACAACGGGGAGTCTGTGGTCTTTTATGGAGTAGGACCAACGGAATGGGTGAAGGACAGCGCGAACCAGAGATTTTATCATATCAAAAATCTCTATTCCGATACAGCCTATTATTTTGTAACGATCGGCAATGCACCCGGCCTGCATATCGGCAAGCAGGCAGCGATGTCTTCGGGCAACGTGACGGTAAATAGTTTCAATTATTATGATGTTCATGATTCAGATATGCTGAATCCGCCAACGCTCGGTAAAAACTGGTATGGCGAACGTTTTTTTCCGCAGTTGAACAATCTTTCACAAACGTTTAGTTTCGATCTTGGCTACCCCCCGGTTTCTGAAGTTTTTTGTTCTGTTTCATTTGCGGCTACATCGCAAATCCTGGGCAGCATGTTTACTGTATCGCTCAACGGGAACAACATCGGGTCTTCCACCTTCACAACAGCGACGCCGGCAAACGGAGATGATGTGATGACGCTGAGCAGCGGCGGCTGGCCGGGCGTCTGCACCTCGCAATTCGCCAATATCGGCATCACTTTTATTCCCATTGATCAGACCGGTTTAGGTTATCTGAATTATATTGAACTGAATACTCGCAGGGCATTGGTGATGACCACCGACCAGATGAATTTTCGCGACTGGCAAAGTGTGCTGCCACGAAATGTTGCTAATTACCAGTTGAGCGGCGCTAACAGCAGCACAAGTGTTTGGGATGTGACTAACCCGCAGATTCCTGTGGCTATGAACGGATCGCTGAACGGCAGCACATACACTTTCTCACAGGATGCCGGAATGCTGCATGAATTTGCCGCCATGAATAACCTGAACCTCTATACACCAAAATATATCGCCACCGTTGCGAACCAAAACCTTCATGGGTCGCCACAAGTTGACCTGATAATTGTCACTTATCCCGGATTTCTTGCACAGGCACAGCAACTGGCCGACTACCATACCAACCATGATAAAATGCGTGTTGTTGTGGCAACTACCGCCCAGGTATACAACGAGTTTTCTTCGGGCGGACAGGACATCAGCGCCATACGGGATTTTGCGAAAATGTTTTATGACAGAGCCGGAACTGATAGCAGCCAGATGCCGAAGTACCTGATCTTATTTGGCAGCGCATCTTATGATTATAAGGACAGGTTGCCCAATAACAGCAATTATGTTCCGGTATTTGAATCGGCCGAGTCTCTGAACGACCTCAATGGATTTTCAACAGATGATTTTTACGGTTTCCTGGATGACAATGAATACATTGAAGACGATAACCTGATGAATGTTCTTGATATTGGTGTAGGGCGCTTACCGGCGAGAAATACAGATGATGCGACTGCGCTCGTGAATAAAATAATGACCTATAAAGATACTGCTACGCTCGGCCCATGGCGCATTTCAACTACCATCGTTGCAGATAAAGGGTGTAATGATCCGGCAGGAGATCATATGTCGGACGCCGAGGGTATGGCCAACGCTGTGACCAGTGCCGCATCTAATCTGTACAACCAGGAAAAGGTGTATGTTGACGCTATACCAATAATCTCTACGCCGGCGGGTGCAAGGTGCCCCAACGCTAACGCCAGTATAGACCAGCAGGTTTTTAAAGGTACGTTCCTGATTAATTATAACGGCCATGGGAACCCAACCGTTTGGTCTACTGAACGTATACTCACAGAGGACGATTTCAACAACTGGAATAACCCTTACAGCTTACCATTCATGGTAACGGCGACATGCGATTTCGGCCAGTTCGATCATCCGCAGTTTGTGTCTTCTGCTGAAAAGCTGGTGCTGAGAAAAAATGGCGGCGTTATTGTTATACTCACGACTACGCAGGCTGTCTATGCCTATTACAACCATGAGCTCAATACTCAGTTCCTTACTGCCCAATTCACACCGAAGGTAGATCGTACATGGTACACATTTGGAGAGGCATCGCGGATCGGTAAAAATGAGACGTATGGTAAAGCTCTGCCGCATGACAGCGGAGAGATCGCAAACTTCCGCAAATTCTCTTTGCTGGGTGATCCCGCTTTGACGCCTGATTTTCCACAGTATTTTATCCACCTCGACAGTGTGATCGACGGTGTAACTATGCAGCATGCGGATACGGTAAAAGCCCTGGGCAATTACATCATTAAAGGCAGCGTGCGCGATGCGGATGGCAATATGCTGAGCGGTTTTAACGGGCTTGCAACGGTTTCGTTTTACGACAAACCAGCAAATGTTACTACTATCAGTGGTTGCAACTCTACATTCCAGGTGCAGAACAGCCTGGTATATAAGGGCCGTGGCACTGTGAGCAACGGGCTTTTCTCGCTTTCGTTCATTACCTCCAAGGACATCAATTATTACTACGGCACAGGCAAGCTGAGCGTCTATGCCGCAAATGGCGAAACAGATGCTGCAGGGTCTGACTCATCGATCATAGTGGGTGGTTACTCCGACCACCCGCAGGTAAATACCAACCCACCTGTCGTTAAGCCATATATAAACGACAGCCTTTTTCTTAATGGAGGTATTACCAGCAGCAATACATCCCTTTTCGTTTCATTGTTCGACGAGACCGGAATCAATGTTTCCGGCACTGATGTGGGCCATGATCTGACTGCCGTACTTGATGATAATGTAGAGGCACCCTATATATTAAATGATTATTATGAAACTGCTCCAAATACCTATCAGCGTGGCTATATATCCTTTCCACTCATCGGACTTGCCGATGGGAAGCACTCGATAAGGGTGAAGGCATGGGATGTAAATAACAATGTGGGCGAAGGCACTGTTGATTTTATTGTCATAGACGGACAAGTGATGGATATACAGCAGCTAATGAATTACCCGAATCCATTTACGAACAGCACAAACTTTGTATTTGAACACAACCATTATGATGAGCAGCTTAATGTGGAGATAGACATTTACAGTATTTCAGGAAGCAGTGTG
>CAYNGS010000248.1:0-5240 GCA_964396625.1 uncultured Flavipsychrobacter sp. | reverse complement strand
GAGGTGGTGATCCACGCCAACACAGAAGACCCGGCATATGCTATCATCCGCAATGCGATCAAGCGCCGGAAATTTCATCTCGACCAGGTACGATCATTCCAGACGTCTATTTATCTGAAGGGCGTAATGCGATCGAGAAAGATGCCTTCTAAGATCATGGGGCAAAAAGTAAAGAATGAAACCGGAGGAACCGACAGCACGGGCAAGGGTGTTTTGTACCTTACTGAGGAAGACGCAGACTACTATACGCGCGGAGAAAAAGAAAAGACCATCATACACTCCGTGCATGAAAGCGGAAACCCAAGCGGTGTTGGATTTTCACAGTTTCCCCCGGTAATTACATTTTACAATAATAATGTAGACCTCTTTGGCTCAAACTCCCGCGGCTTCATTTCGCCGATCAGCGACAATGCACTTTCCTATTACAAGTATAAACTGCTTGGACAGTTTGACGAACATGGGCATACCATTTACAAGATCAAGGTCACGCAAAAGCGGAATTATGAACCCTGCTTTAATGGCAATATCTATATCGTAGACGAGGATTGGGCTATTCACAGCCTGAACATGACGCTGGCAAAACAATCGGGCATGGATATGCTCGATACGATGACGATCGACCAATTGTTTCTGCCACTTCAAAAAGACATCTGGGTCGTAAAAAGCCAGGTGCTGTATATCACGATCAATCTATTTGGCTTCGATATCACAGGAACCGGTGTGACCGTGTATAACAATCAAAAAGTGAATGTCCCTATCCCCGACTCAATTTTTGCTGATAAGATTATAAGTGCTTACGACAAAACTGCCAACAAAAAAGATAGTTCTTATTGGAAAGAAAATCGCCCTATTCCATTGGAGCAGGACGAAAAGAAAGACTTTGTGGTAAAGGACAGTATCATGAAGCGGCTTAAGAGCCCTGAGTACACAGACTCAATAAGAAGAAAAAACAATAAGTTCAAACCAACGGCCCTTTTGCAAAGCGGTGCGACGTTCAATAGCAAACTATATAAAAACACCTACACAATAAACCCTGTACTGCCGCTTGGCGCGCCGGAAAACATGCTGAACTACAACCTGGTCGAGGGATTCAATGTGGCTCCTAAACTGAGTATAAAACACATGGTGGACACAGCCAAATACCTATTTGCGGACATGGCCGTACGGTACGGATTCAGCAATACCCATTTTAACGCCGTCGGACGAGTATATTACCAAACGAAAGACAGATCGTTTCTCAACCGCACATGGCTGTATGGCGTGGAAGGCGGCAAATATGTTTATCAGTACAACCCCGATAACCCTGTTTTGCCATGGTACAACACATATGCAGCTCTTTTCGCGCGGCAGAACGACCTTAAATTGTACGAGCGCTGGGATGCGTCGGCATATGTAAGAAGGAACTACGGAAATGGGCTAAGCTGGTTTTTAAAGACATCATATCAGCAGCGACTGCCGCTGTGGAATACAACCGATTACAGTTTTGTAAAGGGAGGCAAGGACGGTTTCACCGATAATATTCCCGCGCATCTGAGACAGGTAGCGACCGCCACAGGCGAGAATGATGCCGCATTGATATTTGCAACAATCTCCTACAAGCCGGGCTATACTTATACCCAGTACCCCGACTTCAAGGTAGCTAATGGCAGTTCCTGGCCAACTTTCACGCTCAACTACAATAAGGGCATTCCGGGAATTTTTAACAGTGTTTCCGACTTCGACAAGTGGTCGTTCAACATACAGCACGATCTGTTGTTGAAATTGTTTGGAACAATGAAATACAACATTGGCGTAGGAGGCTTCCTGAACAGCAGGTACGTAGCAATTCCCGACCTGATGCATCTTTACGGTAACCGTGGGGTTGGAATTGCATCGCCTTATCTGCAAAGTTTCCAGTTCGCTCAATACTACGACTTCAGCAATAAAGAGCCCATTTACGGCGAGGCACACGTGGAATACCATCTTAATGGCTTATTGAGCAATAAAATTCCTTTGCTCCGGCAGGCCAGGTATTACTTTGTGTTTGGCGGAAACGCATTTTACGCACGGCAGAGCGACTATTATACCGAGGCTTTCGTGGGCATTGACAACATAGGATATAAACTGGTACGAGTGCTGCGTATAGACTTTGTGCAATCGTGGGACAGTTATATGGGACACAATTCAGGAATCCGCTTTGGGTTGTCACTTGGAGGCCAAAGCTCACAAACAAGAAACAATCTTACACAAAGTGAGTGGTAGTGAATTCCGTTGAATTACGCACACTATCTGGCTCACTTGTAAATCCTGTTTATAAGGTTCAATGCCGGATTAGTCATAAATGTGGTTACCAACGCCATAAGCACCATCATAGTGAACATCTGTGGTGAAAGTATATGCAAATCGTAACCAATGTTTAGTACAACCAATTCTACCAACCCTCTTGTGTTCATCAATGCACCTACCGACACACTGTCCTTCATTTGCTCGCCTGAAATGCGTGCCGCTAAAAAACTCCCACCAAATTTCCCGACTACAGCGATCAGAATTATCCATAAAGAAGTCGTCCACAAAGACGAGTCATTCAGCAACCCGATCTGTGTCCGCAATCCGGTGAACACAAAGAATAACGGCAGGAGTAAAACAAGTGCGACATCTTCGATTTTGTCAATAAGCAGTTTACGGAAGTTCCATTGATGCGGCATGATAGCGCCTGAAAAAAAGGCGCCAAACAAAGCATGTACGCCGATCACTTCGCAGCAATACGAACTAAGCAGTAAGACGACAAATATTAACGCCATTACTGATCTTTTCACCGTCTTATCGTGACTGCCACTGCCCGCTAATTTATTGAGCAGTGGTTTCACACCAAAGAGCATAACCAACGCGTAACAGACCAGGCCGGCCAATGTGTATGCCGACGAATCTACAGAACCTGCTTTTACAATAGCTACTATAAAAGCGAGCATGCACCATGCGGCCACATCGCCGACGGCGGCGGCTGTGATTGCGATTGTGCCCAGCTTAGTACCGGTAAGGCCCCGCTCGCGAATTATTCTCGCCAAGACCGGGAAGGCTGTGATGCTCAAAGCGATGCCGATAAACAAGGCGAAAGCATAAAAGGGGATATTGGGCGGCGCGAACCGGGCATACATAGCATAAGCCAGACCGACACCCAATACGAAAGGAACTATTATACTAAAATAACTGATAAGCAAGGCGGCACCAGCTTTCTCCTTTAGAGCCTTTTCGTCGAGCTCCATACCGATGACGAACATGAACAAAATAAGCCCAACCTGACTGAGCATCTGAAGATTGCCAAGGGAGGCAGGAGGAAAAATAAAAGAGCTGAATGACGGCAGAACAGCTCCCATAAACGACGGACCAAGTAATATTCCGGCGACGATCTCGCCCATTACAGACGGCTGACCTATTTTTTTAAAAAGAAATGCGCAGACCTGCGACGCTGCAATAATAAGAACAAGCTGCAAAATGAAAATGGGCAACGGATGGCTGAACGGCCCTGCCAAAGGGCGCAGGGTATTACCGCTAGCGGTCGTGGAGAACCCCGGCAGTCCGGTAGCTGGCTCAAGCCCCCTTCCCAGGCATATAACATACCAGATAATAGCTACAAAACCAACGGATGAGAAAACATACAGCAGTGTAACTTTAGAACCCTTCATCAATAGCCTTTGAGACCACAAAATAAACAAATAGATGACTGAGTTAAACCGTACACCGCTATGAATTTTACTTTTTTTAGTATATTTAGAGTAAGGTTGTATCTCACTATCATTAAAACCCGACCACATGAAAATCATTTTATTACTCTTACTGAGCCTGGTCGCAACTACTGTCGACGCCCAGGATTACTGCAAACGGTTAAAAAAGGAGGACATGGGTGACAAAACGATGTTCGACTACTCATCTCCCTTTAATCCTCAAAAAATACCTGCGGTACGCGTAAAGCGCAGCTACAGCACGGACCCTGACAATCCTTCTGATAATTTCGTTATCATCTTCCAGATCGTTGGCGACCTGGACAATATTTATATAAAAACGCCCGAGGGCGGCCAGACCGAAAAAGACGAGAAAAAACTTGTTGTTGAATTTGACGACAAGTCGAAAATAGTTGAGGAGTCGATACAGGTGAGCCACGACGTCACCGACGATAAAATGCAGTCGATACGCAATGTTTACTACCCGCTGGAAGAGACAAACCTTAAGGATTTTACCACAAAAAAAATCACAAAGTTCAGTCTTGCCGGATATGAGCAATCTGTGCCTGCCGACAGCGCCACGGCCATTCAGCAGTATGTTATCTGCATGAAGGCATTAAAATAGCCTGTGCCAGACTGAACCGGCACAAATCGGCTATTTTTTCGCTGCAGGTTTCTTTATTTCTTCCATCTTTCCACTGGCCTCACCCAGCGCTCTGCCCCATTTTGCTATGGCCTCAATTACCGGATTGAGCGATCGTCCGAATTCCGTTAAGGAATACTCTACCCTAAGCGGAACCTCCGGAAATACTTCGCGCTTTACCAGTCCGTCTTCTTCCAGCGCCTTCAGTTGCAGGCTAAGCATCTTCTCTGTGATCTCGGGTATTTGTTTTTTCAATTCGTTGAAACGCAATGTCTTGTTCCGCAGATACCACAATACAACGGTCTTCCACTTACCACCAATGTAGTCCATTGTCACATCCATGGCACAATGGTATGTTTTGCCGTGCATTTTAAACACGTATTCTCTTCCGTTAATAATCATTGTCTATACTGATATAAAAAAGTAAAGGGGACTGTCAGGTTTGACAGTTATTGCAAAGGTACTCAGCTATACATAGTTTTGCAACTATAAAAAGTATAGTAACTAAACATGCAAACAATACTTTCGAAGAACTGGTTGCTGATCGCTGCGATATGGTACGCAATAAATGGTATACTGCATGATGTCTTCGTGATCAGGAACCACAAGGGCGGGTATGATCGCGAGCTGCTCAGGCTACTGATGGACGGACATGTGCTTATCCTGTCGGGCCTGGTGATGATGACCTGTTACCTGATGACCGCCTGCGGCATTATTTACGGCCCCGTGACCGCAATAATAGTGACTGTAGCGATGCTGGTGTATTGTGCCATGATATTTCCGTTCCTGAAATCGTTCGGCACCATATTCATGAGCCTTATGGCGCTGGCAGCGTGCCTGAATAGTTTGTGGGGTAATCACTGAGACAAAAATTATTTAATCATCGTAAAAAAAGAAAA
>CAYNGS010000247.1:0-5248 GCA_964396625.1 uncultured Flavipsychrobacter sp. | reverse complement strand
GGAATTAGCGCCATCTGCAGAAGTTGTAAACGGAGTATTGGGGAATATGGGTATCATATACACAAAGGTGGCAGACTACCCCAATGCTTTGATATGCTATGACAGCTCATTAAAAATAACAGATGATCTTATAAGAAAGTCAAAAGCAGAAAAACAGAATTATAAACTTCAAAAAGGAGGACTACTGATCGATATCGGCAACATTTACATGGCCATGTCCGAACATGACCATGCTTTAGAGAATTATACAAAGGCACAAAGAATAAGCGCTGAGACTAAAAATGAACTTTTAGGTGTTTTAGCATTGCGGTGTCTTGGCAAAACATACCTGTATGAAACGAATTACAAAAGATCTATTCAGTATTATTCCGCGGCATTGGAAAAAAGTGAAAAATCGGGCGAACGGACCAATGAGGCAGGCATATACAACGAACTCGCAGTCGTATACCTCGAAGCAGGTGCGGTAGACCAGGCTCTGGAAAGTGCGCAGAGTGCGATGAGACTTGCAGACGAAAACAATTATATCGCACTGTTGCCGGTGGTATATACAACACTGGGCAAAATATACACGGTGCAAAAAAAATACAAAGCGGCACTCTCCTACTTACAAAAAGCGGTATCTATTTGCGGAAAGGACTGTGCACTGAATGACGAAATGAACGCGTGGGAAGTCCTCAGCAGCACATACGACAAGATGAACCAGCCCCGGCAGGCGCTCGACGCATACAGGCACTATATACTGATACGCGACAGTGTATACAACATAGAAGTTGCAAACAAACTAACGCGTGAAACGCTGAGGGCCGAATACGGAAGGCAGAAACTGGCAGCCGACATTGAGAACAATATGAGGATGCAAAAACAGATGGTCTACACGATCAGCGGCTACGCAGGTTTTGCCGTTGTTCTGCTGCTCGCTTTTTTTATATACCGCAATTATACAGTGGAGAAAAAAGCTAACGTTATCGTCACGAAAGCGAATGAAACAATAAATGAAGAAAAACAGAAATCAGAAATGCTGCTGCTTAACATACTGCCGGAGGATGTGGCTACCGAATTGAAAAGCTATGGAAGAGTGCGCGCAAAGCTCTTTGACCATGTCACTGTTTTGTTTACAGATTTTGTAAATTTTACGGAAGCAGGTGAGCGCTTATCTCCTGAAAAACTTGTAGATGAACTGGATAATTGCTTCAAAGCATTTGACGAAATAATCGGCAAGTACAATATTGAGAAGATCAAGACGGTTGGCGATGCCTACGTGGCGGCGTCGGGGCTGCCACAACCCAACAGAGACCATGCAGCGGACATTGTGATGGCAGCCATTGAATTCAGCAGGTTTATGATTGACCGCAGAAAAGAACTTGGTGACCAAACCTTCGCTATGCGCATCGGAATAAATTCGGGTACAGTTGTAGCCGGAATTGTTGGTGTGAGAAAATTCGCATACGACATATGGGGCGACACAGTGAATACTGCTGCCCGTATGGAGCAATATAGCCAACCTGATAAAATAAATATATCGCAATCAACTTATGATCTGGTAAAAGATCGGTTTAAATGTGTGGATCGCGGCACTATCGACGCCAAGAATAAAGGTAAGATCAGAATGTACTTTGTGGAGGTTTAACCAAAAGTTGCTTTTTGCCAATAAAAAATATCACTGATCTTTCAAAACGCATGGATTTGGTTGGAACGGGAAAATATACCGGGTGCCAGGACGTAAAAAATGCGGGGTAAATAAAAGATTATCGGGGGTAAATAAAGCGCTGATACTACTTTTTTTTTGTATAAAATACGTAATTTTGTTAACGAAAGTGTGCAGAGCACTTTCATAAAGCAGTGGGTTTACATTTTTAAAATAATGCTGGTTTTGTTCATTGCTAAGCTTGAACAAAATTTTCAAGGGGTTATTAAATATATTTCAATGAAAAAAAGACTACAATTACTTTCCGTTCTTTTGTCGGTCCTCGCTCTCAGCGCTAATGGACAAACTACTTATTCTTACACCGGCGGTGTGCAGACATGGACTATTCCCGCAGGAGTGTTCAGTATCAGTATTGACGCCCAGGGAGGCACCGGAGGATCGGCATATTACTCAAGCGCCGGAGGTTGTGGCGGCCGTGTGCAGTGCAACCTTGCAGTTACACCGGGCCAGGTGCTGAATATCTATGTTGGCGGCGCTGGTGGTGATGGATCCGGTTATTCAGGCGGTGCCGGTGGAAATACCGGCCCCTTCGCGTCCGGCGGAGCCGGTGGATCGGCATATTATGGTACAGGCGCAGGCGGCGGCGGTGGCGCTACCGATTTGCGCATAGGCGGCACTGCACTGGCCAATCGTGTTTTGGCAGCAGGCGGCGGCGGTGGCGGCGGCAACGACTGCGGAATTGACAACGGCGGCAGCGGCGGCGGACCGGGTTCGGCCGGTAACGGTTTGGATTGCGGATCATATAGTTCATTTACTTGCGGCGGCGGTGCCACACCCGCATCAGCGGGCTCAGGTGCGAGTTTCGGCGGTGGAACCGGCGGGCCATTGACAGGTGGCATAGGTACGAACCCCGGATATGGTTTTAACGCCGGCGGCGGTGGCGGTGGCGGTTACTATGGCGGCGGCGGCGGCTATTATGGCGGCGGCGGCGGCGGATCGTCTTATACCAACCCGGCAGTGACGAGTGCGGTAACTCATACAGCAGGCTACAACTGCGGCGGCGATGGCTTACTTACTATCACGGTACTTTGTACCGCCCCAACCGGCGGTTCTATTTCCGGACCAGCAGTGATGTGTTCCGGCTCTACTTCTACATTCACTGATGCTACCGGCACTGCCGGCGGTGTATGGACCAGCAGTAATCCGGCCATTGCGTCGGTTGTCGGTGCAACCGGGCTCGTGACTGCCGGGGGTACTCCTGGCGTTGCTACAATTACGTATACCATAGCACTCGCCTGTGGCACCGCTTCGGCAACAAAATCATTAACAGTAAATCCGCTGCCTAATGCGGGTACCATAACCGGCCCGCTTGAGGTGTGCCATACATCAACAACTTCATTGACCGATGCTGCGCCCGGGGGCACATGGAGCAGTGTCACCATGAGTGTTGCCACGGTTAATTCGTCGGGCGTTGTGACGGCGATAACACCCGGCACGACGGAGATTCTTTATACTGACATTAACAGTTGCGGAACAGCAGTAGCATCCGCTACTGTGACCGTTGATGCTGAACCAAGCGCAGGAACTATCTCTGGCCCTGGAAATGTATGTGTGGGTGGAACCTCTACACTGACTGAAACTGTGCCCGGCGGCGCATGGGATCGTACCAATGCCCGGGCAAATGTTGCTGTGGGTGGATTGGTCACCGGCGTTACAGTTGGGCTCGACACAATCTCTTACACATTTACCAATACTTGCGGAAGCGCCACAACTACATACAGTATCGCAGTGATAACCATACCTACCGTAGCGGCAGTAACCGGGCCGGCGAATGTATGCGTTGGCGCGAGCATAACGCTGGCGGATGCGGCACCCGGTGGCACATGGGCTGCAGGAAACACTTCAGCGAGCGCTTCTGCTGGTGGCATTATTACCGGCGCAACGGCTGGGGCTGTAACGATCACTTATACCGTTGGCAATACGTGCGGGTCGGTAACGGCGACAAAGGATATAACAGTGAACGCCTCGCCGGCTGGCTGTACGGTAACCGGGCTAAACGAAATCTGTCCGGACGACCTGACTACCCTGGTAGCTTCATACCCCGGCGGACTATGGAGTATTACGAATGGCAATGCTTTCCTTGACGCGACGGGCGTTTTAGCGGGTCTGCATCCGGGTACTGATACAGTTATTTACGTGGCTACTAATTCATGTGGTACTGCTACAGTCATTTTCCCTGTAACGATTTTACCATTCAGCTCATGCCATACGGCTGGAGTAGGAACGACTAACGCCGGAGAAAGCTCATTGAAGGTATATCCGAATCCGAACGGTGGATCGTTTACCCTATTCCTGTCCTCCGCGATAGACGAAAAAGTGGAAGTGACGATCACCAACATACTTGGCGAAAAGGTTCATTCATTTAGTATCGCAACGAACAAGCCAACGGGAGTGAATCTGGACCTTGCTAAAGGCATCTACTTTATCTCAGCAGTTTCGGGGCACGACAGGTTCCTGGCGAAGATGACAGTAGAATAAATTATAAGAGGTATCAACGACGGTTATGTGGCTTTTACACGCGTTACCAGGCGCCGGAACAGCTACATAACCGTTTTTCATTTGCATACGGCCCGGCCGCCAGGGCGCCAAAGTTGTGTATATTTACATCCGGCAATTTACAGGCGCATTATGTATAGATTTTTGTTTTTTCTGCTCGCCATCTTTCTCTTCGGAGCCTATTCTTATGCCCAGGTGTTTCCAAAAGAGGGTGATAAATTAAACTACCGCATTGTCCCTTTCTTACTCACAAACAGCAAGAAGATCGATAACTACAAAATAGAGCTCGCCGAGGGATTCTTCAACAATAACGACTCCTTCGCGAAGGCGGTCATAAAAACCGTTAGCGGCAAAGAGCGGAAAATCATCATCACCGTTCCTAAATTCGGTCGGCAGTATACCTGGCGTGTAGTCTCGGCCAAGGCTCCGGACCGGGCAATAGGGGCTCGTTTCAACCACTTCAGCGTGGGTACAGATGCGTCGGTTGATACAGGTCTGACCAAAATAAGAGTGAACCGTTCCTCAGAAGAGTACAAGGATGGATATGTGTTTATGGACGGAGCCCGTGCGCTGTACGACATGAACGGTGAGCCGATATGGTACTTGCCCGAAATGGGGGGAATGATAAAAGAAAATTCGATGGTCAGGGACCTGAAACTATCCTGCAAACACACGATCACTTTTATTTTTGAAGGTGATGCCTTTGAGATAGACTACAACGGGAAAATATTATGGAAGGGGCCAAGCGGTCACAAAGAAAGAATAGATAGCCTGGAGGGCTATCACCACGAATTTACAAGGCTGAGCAACGGGCATTACATGGCGCTGGCTTTCGAGCCCATAGCAAGAAGAAAACCACCAACCAGCGATAGTGCAAGACGCGCAATGAGTGACTCACTCAGAAGAGCGAACAGGAACCTGGTGCGAAAACCACGCTATGGCGAGATACTGGAATACAACGAGGCAGGAGCCCTGGTGTGGAGCTGGAAATCGTCTGCCTGGCTTTCACATGCCGACCTGAGCGCTTACAAAAAGGCCGACGGAATG
>CAYNGS010000246.1:0-5254 GCA_964396625.1 uncultured Flavipsychrobacter sp. | reverse complement strand
CGATCCTCCCTTTGATAAGTCCGGCCTCGACCCCGGATATATAAAGGGATATGTTCCCGGCATAAGAGAAAATGGCGGACAATACACGCACGCCGCCATCTGGATGATCATGGCCCACGCTTCGCTCGGCAATACTAAAAGGGCGTGGGAGCTGATGGATCTTGTAAACCCGGTCAATCATTCGAATTCCGGAGAAAAAATAGCAGTATACAAGACCGAGCCATACGTTGCTGTAGCAGATGTTTACTCCGTGGCTCAGAACAGCGGTCGCGGCGGCTGGACATGGTACACAGGGTCAGCGGGATGGATGTACCGGTTGATAACTGAATGGCTGCTCGGCGTCCGGCTCGAAGGAGATATGCTAACGTTCTCGCCGTGCATTCCCGCAGATTGGAAATCTTTTAAGATCGATTACAGGTTTCACGAGACCAACTACAGTGTTACGGTAATACAGAGCGCCGGAAAGGAAAGCAGCATTAAGATAGATGGTATCGACCAGGAATCCGACTCCATTCAGCTCATAGACGATGGCTCCGATCACAAGGTGGAAATAGTCCGACCCCACAAAGAAAAGACGCCCATGCAGCTTGCCAAGGCCAGGTGATCTGCTACGGCATCCTACGCAGATTTAACTATTTGATAATCATAGTTCAGCGCGTTCGGAAGGATCGTTGTTTAATTTCGCGCAACGTTCAAAAATAGTGCGCTGTCGATGAAAAAATTAATGCTGCTTGCTTCCGGATTCATTTTTTTATTGGCGTGTACCCACAAGCCTTTTGTTCCGGTCGCAGTTCCAGCCGACAGCACCAAAAAGGTCGTTATCACGCCCCCGGATTCCACGACTGTCGACTCCACGGTCACTTACGGCGACACCTCAGTCTGTTTCCAAAGGGATGTAATGCCGATCTTTACCGGCAGTTGCGCGAAGGCAGGCTGTCACGATGCAACCACCCGCGCCGACGGTTACAATCTTACTTCGTATAGTACCATATTGTTAAAAGGGCTGGTAAAATTCAGCAGCGGGTCCAGCAAGTTGTACACCAAGTGCGTCAGCGGCAAAATGCCCGAATCCCCCACGCCTAAGCTGGACAGCACGCAGCTCAGTTTCATCCGGCGGTGGATAGACAAAGGTGCCCCCGATGACACTGATTGCGCCGTAGCATGCGACACAACAAAATTTACTTTTGCTGCTGCCATAGTGCCCATACTCAGTACGTATTGCTACAGTTGCCATGCTTCCTCAGCAGCGGCTTCGTCCGGTTCCGGTATTGTACTCGATACTTATAGCGGGGTGGTTGCACAGGCGCAAAACGGGAAACTCATCAGCGATATTGATCATTCCGCCGGAGCTGATTTTATGCCACTCGGCGGATACAAGCTTCCCGATTGCCAGATCACACAGATAAAAAAATGGATAGAGGCCGGGGCTCCAAACAACTAACCGCTACATTTTTGCCCGCACAGATTTAACTTCATCTGCGGTCACGGTACCGCCGCTATTGCCAAAATTGCTGTACACATAGGTGAGCACAGATGCTACCTCCTCATCAGAGAGCTGCAGCTGCGTCATTGTGCTGTTGTAGTTTTTGCCATTCACTACAATATCTCCCGAACCGCCATTGATCACCTGCCGGATGGTTTTTTCCTTATTGGCGAGGTAGTCAGACTTCGCCAGCGGCGGGAAAGTATTGGGCAGACCCTCACCGTTTGCCTGGTGGCAGGTAATGCATGTCTTCTTATAAATGGCCTCGCCCGCAGAAGCCGTCGGGTGCGAGCCCTCTGTGGCCTTCGCACTGTCCGGCGCGGTTGCCGACCCGCAGGAGCCAATTAAAAAGATCAGTGCTATTAGCGCCGATAAATGTATTTTGTTCATTCGGTTTTTGTTGTTGTGATGAAAATTGGACTAAAGTTATTATAAACAAAATAAATAACTAAATTTATGGTAAATAATCTAAATCGCTGTAAATAATTGAGTTATAGATCCAACATATTGCGTGGACGCCTCGTCCTCTGCACGCTTATCCTGCTCTCAGTGGCCGTTATTAGTTCCTGTGGGGAAAATAAAGATCGGAACGGAGCCGCTGCCGCTCGCCAATTTGTAAAATATCCCGAAAAAGGGGAAATGTATTTGCTCACCGACAGACCACCGCAACTGGAGACGCCTTTAAAAATATTCCGGCAGGATTACACGCCGAACGAATACTTTTTTGTGCGTTGGCATTTATCCAATATCCTTACTAAAATTGATATTGACACTTTTAGGTTGTACGTGTCGGGTGAGGTCGATAAGCCATTGGCGCTTTCAATGGACGACCTGAAAACGAAGTTTCCCGTCGATTCAATTGTAGCATTAGCCATATGTGCAGGAAACTCGAGGTCCACATTCGATCCAAAGGTGCCCGGCAGTCAGTGGTGCAACGGAGCTATGGGCAATGCTGTATGGAAGGGCGTACGCTTGAAGGATATACTCGCAATGGCAGGTGCAAAGCCGGGCGTGAAGAATGTTTCCTTCCAGGGCATGGATAAGGGTGCCTTGCTGGGTATACCTCCGTTTGTAAAATCATTGAGCATAGATCACGCTATGGATGGAGAGGTAATGATCGCGTACGAAATGAACGGCGCTCCGATTCCCATGCTCAACGGTTACCCGCTGAAGTTGGTCGTGCCGGGCTGGTACGCAACTTATTGGGTCGGAGAGCTGAATAAGATCAACGTTCTTGCAGATACCTTCCATGGTTTCTGGATGGACAAGGCTTACCAGGTTGCCAAAGGGTCCGGGCTCACGGAGTCTCCCGACAGCTTATCAAAATCCACCGTGCCACTGACGTCTATAAATTTACATTCTGTTTTTGTGGAGCCCGAGCCGGGTGCACCCGGTGCCGCAAATCAACCCAGCACAGTCGAGGGTCTTGCATTCAATGACGGCAGCGGCATAGAAAAATTTTATCAGTCGTTCGACGATGGCAAAACCTGGGTGAATGCTAAGCTGAATCCTGTCTTAGGAAAATATTCCTGGCGTCGCTGGAAGTATGACTGGGTGCCAAAAGAATCCGGAACATACCATTTGAGGGTGAGGGCAACAGATATTGCAGGACATACCCAGACTGATAAACAATGGAACAGGAGTGGGTATGCGAGAGGCTTCGTCGAACATCTCGATGTAAACGTGAACTAATATGGGTAACAAGAAAGACTACATACTGCAGTTCATTTGCTTTGCCGCCCTGGCCTTAGGCTGCCGGCAGCAAGTGCCTGATGCGCCGAAGATGCCTGAAAATACGCTCATTGTTAAAGGAAGTGTGCGGGAACTGAATATTTGGCCGGAACCAACCAATTTTCCGGAGCATCCGGGCAAGGCCGAATTTGTGTCTTACTGCGGCATTTGCCATTCCCTGAAATATATAAGTTCTCAACCCGATTTTCCCCGAAAGACATGGGAAGCAGAAGTGAATAAAATGATCACGAAATTTAAAGCCCCCATAGATTCTGTTACCGGAAAGAAGATCGTCGATTACCTTGTGGCCATTAAATCAAGCCATTAAGTATGTGCGATAATAGTAGCAAGATGACACCCCAAAACTAAAATCGGTATCCGACTCTTACGTTTAACTGCAGCATAAGGTCTGTACCCAGCTCTTGCCCGTTTTCCTTGTTTAGGTAGGTAGCTCCGATACCTATCTCACCACTTACATACACGTGTGCGGTCGCCTGCAGGCTTATCGAATTGTTTATCAGCGCCCCCATCTCTGTCACCGGTTTATATGTCTTGGGTTTTTCGTCTCCGATGTTCTGGACCGGTTCGGTACAATCACAATTCGTTGTGCCTTTCCCAAAAGCCAGAGAGGGCCCCACAGCATAACTGATCATATGTTGCGTGCCGCAAGGATAGAACTTTGCTCCGGGATAGGCATAAAACACACGCGCCCTGATCGTTGGGTCGCAGGGGTCGCTGTGCCCAAATGAGTAGGCCAGTGGCAGACACAGGCTTATTCTGTCATTTGATCCGATAAAACGTTCGTATTGCATCCCTATTCCGGTTGGGGTCCGCTCACTCATTTGCACCGGGCTGACGGAAAGAACATTTCGGCCCGTGTTGGGAGTTGCCTCTTGAGCAGCAACCGAATAGCTTGCGAGGCCAGAGATCAATACGGAAACTGCGAGGATATTTTTCATAAGCGCATGCTTTAGACTTCTAACGCATAATAAACACAAATATTGTTCCGGCAATATGCACAAAATGCCAAATTGTTCATACTCCTGCTGATTTTCGTTAGTCCGTCTTCTGCTCAGTATCAGCCTCACTTTTGACTAATCTCATTGCCGCTGAGATTCGTAGGGAATAAATTTGCATTAGTAACAATTGATAAAACGACCGCAGAATGAAAACAGATAGAGAATTACAGGCCGATATTTTAGATGAACTGGGATACGAACCGGTACTTAGCCCTGCAGAGATAGGGGTAGCAGTAAAAAATGGAATTGTAACGCTTAGCGGGAATGTAGATACCAGCGCAAAAAAAATTGCTGCTGAGGAAGCCGCCAGGCGTGTCCACGACGTCAGGGGAATTGCAGAAGAGATAACCGTTATACCATCCTTCTACGGGCACCGCACCGATGAACAAATTGCGGAAGCAGTGGTCGATACGCTGAAACTGAATAATATCATCCCAAAGGATCATATAGGTGTGAAGGTAGACCGGGGGTGGTTAACACTTTCAGGTAAGCTGCCGTGGCAGTTTCAGAAAGACGCGGCAACCCGTGCCGTCTCTGATATGATAGGCGTCAAAGGGGTCACCAACAGGATCGAAGTGCAGAATCGTACCAATATTCCGGTATTTACCGAGCATATCCATACCCCTTCATGGGAAAAAAAAGAAGAGGTGTATAAGGCAGCCGCGAAACGGGAATACAGTGTCTTTAGTATCATTTTTTTCGTCGTTGTTGTGGCCGTGGGTTTAACTTTTAGCATAGGTTTGTTTTTTAGATTATTCCAGGCCTACAAGGGTATGTAACGAAACTATGAAAACGAAAAATCCGTCTTCCTTGGGGAAGGCGGATTTTTGCTGCCGCACTATGGGGTGCATATTGCGGATTCTCTTTAACCTTTTTCTGGTACCTCTACGGTGGTGCCGCTCAGGCGTGCCACTTTACTTTCCTTGCGTTCTGATTTGCGCATTTTTCTCGCCGTCCTTTTATACACTCTTTTCGATACTTGCTTGTAGTTCTTCTGTGCGGCAGTAGGGTAGTAGCCGGT
>CAYNGS010000245.1:0-5282 GCA_964396625.1 uncultured Flavipsychrobacter sp. | reverse complement strand
GTAGTCGCTGTTATTGGCGCGAGGAATGATTTCCTCGGGATCGGTAAAGGGCATAGCCGTTGGCACTGTCGTCATCACTTATATGCTCCCTTCAGGTTGCAAAGACACCATCCATGTCACTGTGAAGCCTCAGACCGGCATAGGTGGCCAAACGCCTGATGATGCATCGCTCTCAGTGATACCCAACCCCAACCGGGGTACGCTTACGCTAAGGGGTTCGTTGCCGTCAGAATACAACACAACCGAAGTCACTATTGAGATCACTGATGTCCTCGGCAAGATCATTTACAACGACGTCGCAAATGTTGACCAGGGCATGATCAGCAAGACTATTTCGTTGGACAATAGTGTTAGTAACGGCGTGTACATGATACGGCTTGTAAATAGCAGCGTGAACCGGGTGCTCAGGTTTACCGTGCAGCGGTGAGGCTGGCCATTACAGTGCTCTATGACTTCCCAAAAACTGATAGCCATATCGTTTACACGATATGTACATTCGATTATGATGCCTGAAAGATTAATCAGGATTTCAAGAATCCGGATCAGTGCCTCACAAAAAATGTCGGAATGCACCCCTTATCAGTCATATTTCACCCGTCAAAGGAAATTTACTATCCGTACCCTTGCAGTGCCAACCGTCATTAACCATTTAAAACGAACAACATGCAAAAGATAACTACATTCCTATGGTTCGACAACCAGGCCGAAGAGGCCGTAAATTTCTACGTTTCTGTTTTTAAAAACTCAAAGATCAACACGGTAAGCCATTATGGCGAATCAGGTCCCGGCCCCACCGGTTCGGTGCTGGTTATTTCTTTCGAACTTGACGGGCAGGAATTTATGGCGCTGAATGGCGGCCCGATCTTCAAATTCACAGAAGCGGTATCATTATATGTGAATTGCGAAACACAGGAAGAAGTAGACGACTTGTGGAATAAACTCTCAGCCGGCGGGTCAAACCAGCAATGTGGCTGGCTGAAAGACAAATATGGCTTATCATGGCAGATCGTCCCCTCTATTCTCGGCAAACTCATGAGTGATCCGGATCCCGTTAAGGCCAACCGGGTGATGAAGGCCATGCTTAAAATGGTTAAGATAGACATCAAAAAGCTGCAGGAGGCCTACAATAACGCGTAAGCATCAGCTATTCACATGCAACCACGATAAAACGATTATCTTGGAGATATGAATTACAATTATTTACTCGATAGCTTTTTTTCCTCGTATTGGCTCTGTTATGGCTTACTCGGTCTGTACATTGCTGTTATCGTCCTTCTGAAAACGAAGCTTCGGCCGGAGCAAAAGAAGAAATTACCCAACGATTTCGTTAGCTACTACCTTATTCCGACGCTTTGGATACTTATAGTCACCTTCCTGAACCCTATCGTACTGGGTTATGGTGCTTCCCGCCGGATCAGCACGCTGGATGCGCGCGGGGGCAAGCTCTACGTCATGGACTACCTCCTCACAGCAGGAGGCAAGGAGATGAGTGGGATACAGTGCTACAGAATGCATATCATTGATCCGCAAACAGGAGAAAAAAAGCTTCGTTTCATTACAAAACGTCCCGGCTATCTGCTCTTTGCAAACAACGATACGCTCGCTTTTGCACACCCCGATGATATCACCTTTTACGCTTCGGCCACAGGCCGGGAGCTCGCCGTTTGGTCAGCAAAGACTTTACCAAAATTCTTTCCCGAACTCGCTTCCGGAATACACAATTTCGACATGTACAACCCCTCAAAAGGGCTGGAAGTTAGCTCGCTCGATGGGAACAAGTGGGTATTGAATATCCGCAACGGTAGTATAACCCGTTTCGACAGACACTATCAGGAAAAATACGAGCCGACTGACAGCTGTTATATCGAAAACAATGCTATCCGGAGAGACGACCAGCGCTTCGGAACAACTATGATCGCTCTTGAAGACGTTGTTGGCACGGAACACAAACGCGCCATCTGCGGACCACATGACTCCATCATCAACCCGCGCCTGCTCTTCCTATATGGAAAAATTATCGCGCTCAGCGTTAAGGACAGTTGTTTCATTATTCAGGATTATGAAACTACGAATCAGGATCGCGTTACGTTTACGTGCATGTCGCTCGATGGTAAGCGAAGACTGTGGGAAGTAGTGCAAAACCGGCTACGGCCCGGTGACAGCAAAACAGAGCCGGCAAATGCAGCCTCTTGCATTGATACCCAGAACGATCTTTTTATCGCCAGCATAAAAAACGAGGTCATGGCATTTCGAATGGCAGATGGCAAAATGCTCTGGCGCCAGGTACCTTAGACGCAGTCTCAGATCATTGGTCTTAACTAACTTAAATTACAGATACATTTGCAAAACATGCTCACTATGAAAAAACTGATACCACTTTTACTGACACTGCTCACTTGTCTCAGTCTGAACGCCCAAACTGCCAAAAAAAGCGGGCGAACTGACACCAAAGTATTTCCACTGGGAGTGATCGATGAAATAGACTCCAGGCAACTTAACGAAAAACGGGTTTTGAATATCTATCTACCTGATGGTTATAACCATGACTCCATGAACAACTATCCGGTCATTTACCTGCTCGATGGTTCTGCAAACGAAGACTTTATTCACATTGTAGGCATAGTCCAGTTCCTCACCATGATAGGAACAATGCCTAATTCTATAGTAGTGGGCATCGCCAATGTGGACAGACGGCGCGATTTTACCTTCCCAACCACTGTAGAAAAGGACAAGAAGGCCTATCCCACAACCGGAAGTTCCGCAAAATTCATTGCGTTCATTGAGCAGGAACTGCAACCCTACATCCGGGAAAAATACAGCAACAACCCGTCAACAACAATTATTGGGCAGTCGCTTGGCGGCCTGCTGGCTACCGAAATATTGCTCAAAAAACCCTCGCTTTTCAGCAGCTATATTATCGTCAGTCCCAGCCTTTGGTGGGATAATGAGTCTCTGGTGGCAAAAGCCCCATCGTTGCTGAAGTCATTCCCCGACAACAAGGTCAATATTTATATTTCGGTAGGCAACGAAGAAAAGGTAATGGTCGATGACGCAAAAAAAATGACCGGCCTGCTCCAGGGACTTGGAAAGAAGACCATAAACCTCCAATATGTTCCGTTGCCCGAAGAAGATCACCTAACGATTTTGCACAATAGCGTGTATAAAGCCTTTCAGTTGCTGGATCAGAAAAAATAAAGTCCCGCGGAATTTGATGCTTTTGTGCGCCAAAAAGCAACAAAGTGCTGTATTATTACTTCAAATTTCTATTTTTGGGTGCTGGCCGTCAGAATCCGTTTTTCACCTCTGCGTACCACGTGGAGTTTACGGCATACAGCAAGAAACTAACACACCATGTTTAACTACGAAAATAAAAGATTTATTTTCATATGGGACGTCCTCATCGCCGTCCTCGCTACTTACACAGCCATCGAAATTCCTTACGGAATGGTTGTGCATTTCAGCCCGCCCCTCTTTATTGTTATCTTAAACAGGCTGGTTACAATATGTTTCATTCTCGATATTTTTGTTCGCCTTCGCAGCGGAGAATCACGTACCAGGCAGTCAAAACACAGTTCTAAAACGAAAGAGAGAAAATATCCCTTGGGCTGGTTGATAATCGATGTGCTCGCTGGCATTCCATTCGAGCTGTTTGCATTTTTTTCAGGCGCTACGGCGGTAAATGGCATCTTTAGGCTCTTTAAGTTACTCAAGGTTTTCCGTATCGTCAGCTTCAGGTCAGCATGGCTTTATCGCACCAATTCCAATCCTGTTATTACACGCCTCGGCTTCTTTTTCTATTTTCTCGCCCTCTGTGCCCATTGGATATCCTGCGGCTGGCTCGATCTGCGTTTTCCCTATCATGGGCTCATAACCACCAGCGCACAGGTAGATGTAATGATCAACGAATATGTGAAAGCGCTCTACTGGAGTATTACCACCATCACCACCATCGGCTATGGCGATATTACACCCGATAAGTCCAAAAATATCGAGATGATCTTCACCATGTTCGTTCAGCTTATGGGTGCCGGCGCGTATGGTTACATCATCGGTAACATTGCCAATATGCTCACAAACATCGACATGGCAAAGGCGCGACACCAGGAGCGCGTCGATCGCATGAATAGCTTCATGAAATCAAAAAAGATCCCGAAAAAATTACAGGAACAGGTCTACCAGTACTACAACTACCTCTGGGAGACGCGCCGCGGATATAACGATGAAACGATCCTGTCTGAATTGCCGGAATCGTTCAAGTTCGAATTTGCCATGCTTTTAAACAAGGGAATCATTGAAAAGGTGCCCCTGTTCAAAGGCGCCGACCCCATACTTGTCCGCGAGGTGATCTTCAAACTGAAACCCTGCATCTTTATTCCCGGAGATGCTATTTGTGTCCACGGCGAGATTGGAGATAAAATGTTTTTTATCAACAAGGGTGTGGTAGAAGTGACCTCACAGGATGGCAGACAAGTATATGCGGTCTTAAGAGAGGGTGACTTCTTTGGCGAGATAGCGCTGCTGCTGAAGCAACCCCGCAACGCCACCATAAGGGCCGTAGAATATTGCGATCTCTATTCGCTTGATAAAGACTCTTTTGATGATGTGCTTTCCAATTACCCCGCGTTCGAAAAGCATATTAAAAGCATGGCACAGGAGCGGATGCGTGGTTTTACCGTCTCTTAACGATCAGCGCACTGTTTCTGAACAAAAACTTCAATGACCCAGCCCCCCAACCGCTATTTTATAATTAACAAGCCATTCAATATGGTTTCTCAATTTGTCAGTTCCCACAAGGTGGGCCTGCTGGGCGACCTCGGTTTCACTTTCCCCGAAGGTATTCACGCCATCGGCCGGCTGGATAACCATTCCGAGGGTCTGCTGATCCTCACCACCAATAAAAAAGTCACCAAACTTTTATTCGAAAGCAAAACCCCGCACAAACGTACCTACCTCGTCAGGGTAAACAATGTTGTCAGCGATGAGAGTCTGCTCCAATTGCAGACCGGAGTATCCATCAAAATAAAGGGAGGTGCTGACTATACCACCCCGCCCTGCGACGTCGAAATTGTGAAAAACCCCGAAAACCTCGCCGTCCACCAGCAGGAATTGAGGGGTTATGTCCCCCATACGTGGCTCAGAATAACGCTTACCGAAGGGAAATTTCACCAGGTGCGTAAAATGGTTACCGCCGTTCGCCACCGCTGTAAGCGGCTTATCCGCGTCTCGATCGAAGACCTCGAACTGGGAGACCTCGGGCCGGGTTGTGTGAAAGAGATCGGCGA
>CAYNGS010000244.1:0-5292 GCA_964396625.1 uncultured Flavipsychrobacter sp. | reverse complement strand
ATTCACTTTTGTTTTCCATTTTGAGTATCAATTTGGCTGGTATTTAAGAAGAAGTCATTTCCCATTTTTCATTAAAAAATACACGTATACAAATATAGTCTTTATAAACAAAGAGAGGTTGCCGTAATCTGAACAGTTGCACTGTTGGCGCATGTCTTTTTGTACAAAACCGATATATTTACCTTATGAATAGAATATCGGCATCGTTGGTCTTTCTCTTATTTGCTATCGGCGGATACAGCCAGCCTTTGAAGAAATACGCCATTGGCAAAAGTGGCTGCTCTGCTTATTTCTATTGCAATCCGGGCGCGTTCGAATATTCCAAAAGCCCCGACTCCGCCGACGTATATACGGGGGAGTGCAATGTGGCAGCTCTGAATTATGGGTTGATATGCGTGAAACTCCGGACCCCGATGACCGATCTCCAGGCGAGCGAGGATGTGCTGACCCAGTATCTCGATTATCTGAAAACAACGCTGAACATAGTTAGCGCACGGGGCTACGGAAAGGGGCATAAGCTGAAAAATAAAGCGGACACCAGGGGGATTATAGACTATTGGCAGGACAAAGATGGCAATAACTGGAAGCTGAAGGGATGGACCAATGGTAAGTATATTGCTGTCCTTTTTGTATACACCAAGAAAGAAGTTCCAGAGGCAAACGCTGATGCGTTCCTTGATGGGGTGGTGTTCCCGGCGAAATAGACCTCCATTGGTACTGACGACCGTAAGGGGGCACAATTGCGCAAATCTGATTTATCGCTGTTTTTTCTTGGTTTGGATGCCTGCAATCCCGTACGGGACGAAATGAATTGGTGCAGACACATACACTGGGTATTTTTATTTTAGAATAACGTCATTGGCGGTAACAGAAATGCCAGCTAAAATAAAGGTACCTGTATGATCGTAAAAAATACATTTACTACAGACGAAATTGTGATGAATTCGGTGTTGTCTGCGCTGGGTTATTATTCGTTGTTCAGATACCCACTGAAGGCCGACGAGATATACGGCAATTTGCCGATCACATGCTCCCTTTCTGCATTGCTCGTTGCCCTGGAGGATCTGGACGAGGCGGGCAGGATATACAAGTTCGACGGGTACTACAGTCTCGACTCCACAGTAAGGCAACAGGTATTGTGCCGGAAGGCTGCTAACGCGCTGGCTGAGGAGAAAAAAGATAAGGCTATAAAAGTAGGGAAATTTATCAGTAAATTTCCCTTTGTAAGATTCGTAGGGGTGTCGGGCTCTTTGTCAAAAGGCTATGCAGACCATAAAAGCGATTTCGATTATTTCATTGTAACTGCGGAGAACAGGCTTTGGATCTGCAGGACGTTACTGCACTTGTTTAAAAAAATGACTTTTCTGGCAGGCCAGCAAAATAAGTTTTGCATGAATTATTTCGTAGATATCCACAAACTGGAGATCGAGGAAAAGAACAGGTTTACGGCTATCGAGCTTTCCAGCCTCATACCTGTCAGTGGCTTTTATACCTATGTGCTGTTAGAAGATGCGAATAAGTGGGTTAAGCGATATTTGCCAAATGGCTACGTTGGTTTCAGCAGATCGCCCGCCGCTATTCACGATGGCAAAACTTCCTTGAAAACTGCATTAGAGTTCGTGATCAATAAATTTTTTCCCTTGAAACTCAACAGCAGCTTAATGAAGATCACGGACACGAAATGGAGAAAAAAATGGGCAAAAAAGAATTTCCCGATGGAGGAATATGATCTGGCTTTCAAAACTACTTTACATATTTCAAAGAACCACCCTAAAAATCATCAGAAAAGGGTATTGAAAGCCATTTCGGGATTTGACGATTAAAAGAATGACTATGCAGATGAACCTGATAAGCATGCTAAAGCAGCGGTGGAGTGGCCACAGTTACCCTGTTGCCGATACCGAGCCGGCAATTGCCTATAATTTGTGGGCCCGCAATTATGACGCACAGCCCGAAAATCTCATGCTCGCGCTTGATGAAGAATTGTTTGGCGGGTTTTTAAACAGAAGTAATCTGAAGTACAAGATAATAGCAGACATTGGTTGCGGCACAGGACGGCACTGGGGAAAGATACTCGCCCAAAAGCCGCTGACGCTGTATGGTTATGACGTCTCGGAGGGGATGCTTTCACGGCTGAAGGGGAAGTATCCTAGTGCCTTGGTCTATTATCTGCAAAATAACTACCTGCCCCAGTTGGGAAATAATCATGTAGACACCATCATATCCACCCTCACCATAGCGCATATAGAAAACATAAAAGATGCCTTTACCGAGTGGCACCGGGTACTTAAGTATGGTGGTGAAGTCATCATCACTGACTACCATCCCGAGGCGCTGGCCAGGGGCGGCAGACGCACCTTCGCCCACAATGGTAAAACCATTGCAATTAAAAACTACGTTCACTCCATCGAAAAGGTATTTGATGTGATGCAGCAAACGGGCTTCGAATTTTTAGAGATGGATGAAAAAATAATCGACGACTCAGTGAAACGTTACTACGAAGAAAAACAGGCCCTTCACGTGTTTGAGAAATTTAAGAACGTGCCTATCATTTACGGTATGCGCTTAAGAAAAAGACATGTTACTACGTAATCTGCAGATAGTAAGCGATAATAGTATCACAGACATCCTCGTGAAGGGTGACAAGAT
The DNA here is from genome assembly GCA_964396625.1 of uncultured Flavipsychrobacter sp. GTDB lineage: Bacteria > Bacteroidota > Bacteroidia > Chitinophagales > Chitinophagaceae > Nemorincola. Next base: position 2,643 of record CAYNGS010000244.1, on the reverse strand, counting down.
CGATACGGTAAGCAACTATATCGGAAATCCTGTTGAGCCCGACGTAGTAGATTTTGACAGAGCTATTGCCTTCCCCGGACTGATAAATTCGCACGACCATCTCGATTTTAATCTTTTCCCCCGATTAGGAAATAGGTTGTACAATAATTATGTTGAATGGAGTACCGATATACATAAGCAGAATAAGGACGTTATAAACAGGGTCTTAAAAGTGCCGGAGCACCTGAGGGTACAGTGGGGCATTTACAAGAACCTGCTGAACGGTGTGACCACAGTTGTAAATCACGGAAAGAAAATAGCAGCCGACAATAAGCTGGTCACGGTAATCCAAAATGTGAGGTCGCTGCACTCTGCACAATTAGAAAAATACTGGAAGTTGAAGTTGAACGATCCTCTTGCAGGTACGCAGCCCTTTGTCATTCATGCCGGCGAAGGCATCGACTATCTCAGCCGGACCGAGATCGACAATATATTGCGCTGGAACCTTTTTAAAAGAGATATTGTCGCGGTACACGGCATTGCGATGAATGAGCGACAGGCCGCGGGTTTCAAAGGCCTCATCTGGTGCCCGGACTCAAATTATTTTCTGATTGGCGAAACGGCTCAGGTAAAAAAGCTGGCCCAGTTTACTGACATCGTTTTTGGCACAGACTCCACATTGTCGGCCGGCTGGAATATATGGGACCAGCTTAGGCTTGCGCGGAGCGAGCATGTGGTTAGCGACAGGGATTTGTATTATATGTCAAACACTGGGCCGGCTGATCTATGGCAACTGAAGGGCTCGGGAAAACTCGAACGGTCTTACGATGCGGATATCGTGATTGCGCGTCGAAAAAGGAATGCGGACGGATATGACGCATACTACTCGTTAAATCCGGAAGATATTTTGCTGGTCATATATAAAGGTGCTATCCGGCTGTTTGATGCTGAATTGTTGGAACAGTTGAACTATAACCATAACTTAACAGGGGATTTCAGCAGAATATCGGTCAATGGCTGCACAAAATTTGTTTATGGCGACCTTCCGGGTTTGGCTCAGCAAATAAGAAGCTACTACGCCGATGCCTGGTTCCCATTCGAAAGTATAGCAACATCAAATGAAGCAGATGCTCCGAAATACGTTAAGCATTCTCACCGCTGACGAGAGGAAAAGACTGGGTGTTTTTATTATACTTAATGTGTTTATCAGCCTGATTGATATTGCATCGCTGGCGCTGTTGGTATTGCTGATCAGTTTTTATACAGGGAGCGGCCAGCAGGTGATCTTCTCTGCTCATATGCGCTGGTTACTCGATACAGGGTCCATTGTGCCAATTTCTGTTTTCCTGCTGCTTTTTGTGCTCAAAAGTTTGTTCGGATACTTACTTCTCGATGCTCAGTTCAGATATGTGTATAGCGTTGCTTCGCGTATCTCCCGTTTTAACCTGCTCAAATACCTTGATGGCAATTACTCTGATTATGTGCATCACGATTCCTCCGTCAACGTAAGAAAGATACTTCACCAACCCATCGAGTTTTGTCACTACGTGCTTGCCGGCATCCAGCAGATCATCACGGAGAGTATTCTTTCGTTCTTCACGATTATAGCGATCCTTGCTTTTAACGCAAGGTTGTTCCTGTTATTATCATTGATATTGTTGCCTCCGGTTGTTATTATTGCCTGGTTTACGAAAAGAAAACTGAAGCATGCACGCGCACAGGCAAAGACTACAAGCGAAAAGACACTGCAGCACCTGCACGAGGCACTGGCTGGCTACATCGAAAGTAATATTTACGATAAATGCGATTTTTTTGCTGACCGCTTTTCTGTTTTTCAGCGAAGAATGACGCGGCACCTGGCAGATATCCAAACTACCCAGGGGGCTCCCGCACGGCTCATAGAAGTGTTTGCCGTACTCGGGCTATTTCTTTTGATCCTCGCGAATAGGTTTTCAGACAATACCACGGCAGTGGAAATTATTAACATTGGTGCTTTTATGGCGGCAGCCTATAAGATTATTCCCGGCATTGTTAAGATATCGAATATAAGCGGGCAAATGAAAACATACGAATACACCATCAACGATCTGCTCCAAAGCAAACGTCCAGAAAGGCAGAAATCGCGTATGCCTGTTCGTATTGATTCTGTTGTCTTTGATCAGGTTTGCTTTAACCGCCACGGCGGTACGATTCTCGATAATTTTGAATTTGCGATAGGCAAAGGAGATTTTGTGGGCATATCCGGGCCGTCGGGAAAAGGAAAGACGACCTTTGTCAATTTACTGCTCGGTTTTGTGTCACAGACCGAAGGGGAAATCCTCGTCAACGGGGATGCAGTTACGGCCGCCGAAAGACAGCTATTTTGGAAAGACATCTCTTACGTGCAGCAACGACCCTTTCTGATTCATGATACGGTATCAGCCAATATTGCGCTAAGCGACGTCAATATTGACATTGAGAGAATGAGAGAAGTGATCAACACTGTGGGGCTCAATGATTTTATTGGCGCCTTTCCGGAAGGGTTAAATAAAATTGTTACCGAAAGCGGGAAAAATGTCAGTGGCGGCCAGCGGCAGAGGATATCAATAGCGCGGGCATTGTATAAAGACGCCGGCCTCATAATTCTCGATGAACCATTCAGTGAATTGGACGCTGCGTCGGAAG